>JBPCMH010000147.1:0-8299 GCA_051002495.1 Acidimicrobiales bacterium | reverse complement strand
CCGACGCAATCCGACCTCCCGAGCTTGCCCTGGCAGCGGGCGCCCCGGCCGATCTTCCCCCTCGACGACCTCGCCACCTGGCGCGCCTGATCCCACCTCTCGAGGAGAGCAGCGATGACCAACCCGAACCCCACCCCGTCGACCCCGTCGTACGACATCAGCGGCGCCGAGCATGCTCGCCGCCGGGAGGTGATCGCCGGTGGCGTCAACTCCAACGTCCGGCTGGCCGGCACGCCGGTGCCGCTCACGTTCGCCCACGGCGAAGGCGCACTGCTGTGGGACGTCGACGGCAACGAATACATCGACTACGCCGCCGGCATGGGTCCGATGGTGCTCGGTCACAGCCATCCAGCCGTCGTCGGGGCCGTGCAGGAGTCGTTGTCCACGGGCCAGCTCTTCGCCGGGCAGAACCGACTCGAGGCCGAATTCGCCGAGGCGCTGGTCGGTGTCCTCCCCTGGGTGGAGAGCATTCGTATCGGCTTGACCGGCACCGAGATGGACCTGCTCGCCGTCCGGATCGCCCGCGCCACAACCGGCCGTCGGCGGGTGATTCGCTTCGTGGGCCACTACCACGGCTGGCTCGACCCGCTCTTCATCGACGGAACCGCGGCGCCGGAACCGTTCGGCACGGTGCCCCTCACGGCAGGCCAGTCCGAGGCGGCCGCATCCGACGTGATCGTGTGCGAATGGAACGACCCCGACCAGGTGGCCGACGCGCTGGCGATGGGCGACGTGGCGTGCGTGCTGATGGAGCCGGTGATGTGCAACACCGGCCTCATCGCGCCGGCGCCCGGCTACCTCGCGGAGGTCAAGTCCTTGTGTGCCCGGCACGGCGCCCTGCTGGTGATCGACGAGGTGATCACCGGCTTCCGCTTCGGCCTGACCGGAGCGCAGGGCCGGTTCGGTGTCCACGGCGACATCTCGGTCTACGCCAAGGCAATCGCGTCGGGGTTCCCGCTGGCCGTGTTGGGGACCACTACTGAGTTGCTCGCGCCCGTCGGTCGGGGCGAGGTGAACCACTCGGGGACGTACAACACGGGCGTCTCGTCACTGGCTGCAGGTGTGGCCACGATCCGGTGCCTGATCGACACCGACCCGTATCCCGAAATGGAACGACTGACCCGGCGGCTCGCCGACGGACTCCGTCAGGTCGGCCTGGACGCTGGCGTGGCGCTCGCCGTCGATCATGTCGGCGGGTCGCTGCTGCAGACCCGCTTCGGTGAGGACCGACCGATGCAGTCGCGCGCCGACTTCGTCGCGAACTCCGAGGTCTCGCTCCTCGCCTCGTTTCTCGAACGCCTGCAGGAACTCGGGGTGCGGCCGACCAGTCGGGCCCTCTGGTTCGTGTCGGCCGCCCACGACGAGTCGTTGGTCGGCCGCACGATCGACGCAGCCGGTGAGGCCCTCGCCCGCCTGTAACCCCGTGGGCAGAGGTCGGCTCTCGCCAGCGGTCGTCAGTGGCTCTCGCGCGTGATGGTCGATCCGCTCGCGCCGATGAGGAAGTCGAGATCGCAGCCAGTGTCGGCCTGCATGACGTGATCGACGTAGAGGCGGTACCAACCACGTTCGGCGACGGCTGGTGGCGCCCGCCATTCGGCCCGCCGACGGTCGATCTCGGCGTCGTCGACGTTCAGCGTCAGGCGACGGGCCGGCACGTCCAGAGTGATGGAGTCGCCGGTTCGCACGATCGCCAGCGGACCCCCGACCGTGGACTCGGGCGCCGTGTGCAGCACCGTCGTGCCGAACGCGGTGCCGCTCATGCGGGCGTCGCTGATGCGCACCATGTCGACCACGCCCTGGGCGAGGATCTTGGCCGGCAGTGGCATGTTGCCGACCTCGGGCATGCCGGGATAGCCCTTCGGACCACAGCCTCGCAGCACCAGCATCGTGTGGCGGGTGACGTCGAGCTCCGGGTCGTCGATTCGGGCCTTGAAATCCTCGATCGTGTCGAACACGAGGGCGGGCCCGGTGTGCACCAGCAGTTCCGGCGACGCAGCGGAAGGCTTGACGACGGCGCCCTGTGGACAGAGATTGCCGCGCAAGACCGCCAGGCCGGCCTCGGGGATGAGCGGATCGCTGACCGGTCGGATGACCTCACGGTTCCAAGTCTCGCGGTCCGCCCACTGCTCACGGATCGGACGTCCGGACACGGTCGTGGCATCGCCGTCGAGCAGATCCGCCAGCTCGGCCATCACCGCCGGGACGCCCCCCGCCTCGAAGAAGTCCTCCATCAGGTACTCGCCAGCGGGCATCACGTTGACAAGCAACGGCAGGTGGGACCCGATGCGATCGAAGTCGTCGAGCGTGAGATCGACTCCCACCCGTCCGGCGATCGCCAAGAGGTGGATGATCGCGTTGCTCGAACCCCCGACGGCCGCCAACACCCGTATCGCGTTCTCGAACGCCGGTCGCGTGAGGACCGCCGAGGGCCGCAGATCGTCGCGCACCATCTGCACGATGCGGCGCCCGGTGAGGTGAGCAAGGCGACGCCGACGCGCGTCGGGCGCGGGGATGGCGGCGTTGTCGGGGAGCGTGAGGCCGAGGGCTTCGACCATCGATGCCATGGTCGACGCCGTGCCCATCGGGTTGCAGTGCCCGGCGCTGCGGGTCATCACCGACTCGGTCGCCAAGAACGCCTCCTCACTGAGCGTTCCGGCGCGCACCTCCTCGCTCATCCGCCACATGTCGGTCGCCGAGCCGAGCCGACGACCGCGGTCACGGCCGGTGAGCATCGGACCACCCGTCAGCATGATGGCGGGAAGGTCGACCGACGCCGCGCCCATCACCATCGCCGGTGTGGTCTTGTCGCACCCGGCGAGCAGCACGACACCGTCGATCGGGTTGCCCCGGATCGACTCCTCGACGTCCATCGCCATCAGGTTGCGCAGCAGCATCGCCGTCGGCTGGACCTGCGCCTCACCGAGTGAGGTGACCGGGAACTCCAGCGGCACCCCGCCCGACTCCCAGACGCCCCGCTTGACGTGTTCGGCCAACTCGCCGAGATGCTGATTGCACGGCGTCAGCTCGGACGCCGAGTTGCAGATGCCGATCATCGGCTTGCCGGTGAACGCGTCGTCGGGCAGTCCCCGTTTCATCCAGCTCCGATGGATGTAGTTGTCCCGGCTGCTTCCGTCGTACCAGCGCGCGGTCCGCAGGCGTACCGGGGTGTCCATCGCTCCATTGTCGATGACGGGCCAGGTCTGCGTCACATCGACGGTCGCCCGATCGGCCTCGGGTCACGATCCGATGTCGTCGGATTCGATGGCGAAATCGCGTTCGCGCCTGTTCGCCGACCGCCAGTCGGAGGTTCGATACGGTCTCAGCGCTATCTGCTGACGGACCTGCGGGATCGCCGGGCTGGACGGCCTCCTGCCGGCGTCGTCGTCTGAGCCCCGCGGAGTGGTGGGTTCGTGGTGACGTGTTTCGGCGTGCTCCGTTCGCCGACTCATACCGGCGGCACCGACCGATGGTCGAACGCACCATCGCCTAACTCCTCCGCCGCAACACCCGCAACGTCCGCTACCGCGGCATAGCCCGCAACCAGATCAGACTCGCTTACTACTCGGCCAGCTGCCGCGCCGGCATCGGATCCAGCTGCAACTGTGCCTCGCCGGCGCTCCCACCGTCGACGACGGCGGTCCCGCTCCTGCCCCCGGCTCGCCGGCGCGGTCGGGCGCGTTGGGTCGGGACCCGGCCCCCGGCACGGCACAGCCCGTTCCACCCGACCTCGTCCACCCGGTCGACACATCCGCCGTCCCGGGAGATTGCGCCGGGCCAGATCAGCCAAGGTGCAGAGCGGCAGTCTGGCGGTCCATGGCCGCCCGAGCGGACGGGGGAACCGGTGCACCGATCTCGACGGCGAACTCGAGAACGTCTCGATGGCCGGGAAGCCGCGTCAGGATCTCATGCACCAGGGCGTGCGCAGTTTCCACATCACCGCGCTGATGCGCGAGCCGCGCCTGCAGGAACGCCAGCTCGGGCCCGCCGAGGGCGGGATGTCCGAGCAGCCTCTCGAGGCGATCCTCAGCGTCGGAATCGATGAGCCTGTTCATGAGCAACAGGTGCCATTCGGCGAGGTTCGTTGCCCTCTCCTCACGTTCCCGGCCGACGGATCGCCAGCCCTGGTTCGGTTCCCCCGCGCCGCGACGCGTGACCTGGTCGAGGGCGTCGAGGTAGCGGTCCGCAAATCCGACCCACATGTCGATGACTGGCAACATCCGCGCCAGCACACTGGCGAGCGAGGCCTCCCGCTCGCTGACCCGATCCCATCCGCTTCGTGTCCAGCCGTACCTGGACTCCCACCGGAGCATCTGTGGAGCGGCCCGTTCGGCGAATCCGGAAAACCCGTAGTGGTCGCGCAGCTTCCCCCACAACAGCGCGACAGCGTCGGACACCACGAACCGTGCGGCCTCCACAGGATCCTCGGAGCGGAAGTAGTCGTACCCTCGCATCTCGCCGGCCAGGTCGATGAGCTCCTCCACGGCTTCGGCAGCAGTACCGACATCCTCGGCCCGCAGGGCGCCCAACGCGTCAGCCGCCAGCCGCTGAAACGTGAAGCGCCAGCGCGTCCGTTCCGACGGCGAGACACGCCGGTCCCCACCGAGGTAGGCACCCGAGCGCGCCAACGCCATGAAGTCACGTACCTCAGCCAGCACCACGTGTGGGTCCGCAGGCTCCTTCGCAATCCGTCTGCGACGATCACGCTGCTCAGGGTCGACCTCGGCCTCGATGCGTTCCCGCATGGCCGCCGAACCCCGCCAGTACAGGTTCCACAGAGCCTTCTTCAAGCGCTCCTCGTCGCACGACGATAACTTTGCGAAGAACTCTTCGCGGTTCATCCGCTTCATCGGCACGCCCGATCGTAACCCTGTCTCGTTCAACGTCGCGCGGCGCCCTCTCCGGTCACCCAGATCGCAATCGACTGCTTCACCGGGTTCAGCGGCAGCCCGCCGAAGGTGATGCGCTGCTCACCCGGATGCGACAACGGTTACGACGCTGGCAATCCCCCTCGCTCACCGAAACCGCCGAACTGCGATGAGCGGTGAAATCGCCGGAACATGACGCTTCTGCCGATCCGACACCGACTACCAAGGCGAGTCCCGCCGCGGCGGTGTCGAGGAGCGACGAGGATCGATGGATTTGGGAGGATGGAGAAGTGAGCCACAGCGAGGACGTCCGCAGCCACGAGGAGCTCGCTCGACAGGTTGAGGAGCTCCGGGAGGAGAACGCTCGCCTGCGCGGTCTGCTCGGGTTCGAGCGTCGCTCGCATGGCGGACACGAGACAGCGTGGGCGCCGACGTTGCTCGCTGTGCCATCCGACCAGGTGTCGATCGACGCGACGGCGACGGACGCCGAAAAGCTGGCGCTGCTGTGGTCGCTGTTCGGGGCGCGCTCGGACGTATATGCGACCCGCTGGGAGAGCGCTTCGACCGGCAAGGCGGGATGGTCGCCGGCGACACGGAGCGGGTGGTCGCGTCATCGGTCGGCCAAGGACTACTTGCCATTGACCGACGACGTGTTTCTTGCTCATTTGCGCGGTGATCTGACCGCAGGCATCTACCCGCTGTTGCACGGCGACACCTGTTCACTCATGGCGTGCGACTTCGACAAGGGCTCCTGGGCGCTCGACGCGCTCGCCTATCTCGACGTCTGCCATGCGAACGGGGTCCCGGCAGTGCTGGAGCAGTCACGGTCGGGGGACGGAGGACACGTGTGGGTGTTCTTCGATGGCCCGGTCCCGGCGAGACAGGCGCGCGCCATGGGCGCGGCGTTGCTTCGCCAGGCGATGGCGGAACGGGCCGAGCTCGATCTCACCAGCTACGACCGGTTCTTCCCTTCTCAGGACTTCATGCCCAAGGCGGGCTTTGGCAACCTCATCGCCCTGCCGTTGCAGGGTGTCTGCGCCCGGCGAGGCACCACACTGTTCCTGGATCCCACGACGATGGCGCCCTGGCCCGATCAGTGGGCGTTCCTGTCCTCGGTGGCTCGGATCACACCTGAGGCGGTAGCCACCCTCGCGGAGTCGCTTCGCCCGGTCGAGGCGGGACCGGCCCTCACGCTCGCCGGCTTGGCCAGCTCTGGTGGACCTCCTCCTCCCGCGGTGATCAGGGCACGCCTCGGCGCCATGCTGTCGATCGAGCGCGCCGGTTTGCCCCCAGCGGTGATCGCAGCGTTCAAACATCTCGGATCGATCGCCAACCCCGAGTTCTACGAGAAGCAGCGGATGCGGTTCTCCACGTGGGACACACCCCGCTTCATCAGCTGTTACGGCGAGGACCTCGAGTGGCTCCACATGCCTCGCGGCTTGACCGATCGGGTCCAGCAGCTGGTCGGCCAGCTCGGCAGCCGACTCGCGTTGACCGACGCCCGACCCGAGCCGGCACCCGCCGGTCTCCGATTCGTTGGAGTGCTGCGCCCACAGCAAGACGCAGCCGTCGCCGAACTCGTGCGCCACGATCTCGGCGTGCTCGTCGCGCCGCCCGGAGCGGGCAAGACGGTCATGGCGTGCGCCGTCATCGCCCACCACGACGTCCCCACGCTCGTCGTTGTGGACCGCAAAGAACTGGTCGATCAGTGGCGGACGCGACTCACCGAACAACTCGATATCGATCCCGCCAAGGTCGGGCAAATCGGCGGCGGACGCAACAAGCCAACGGGCGTGATCGACGTCGCCATGATCCAAAGCCTCGCCCGCCGCGACGACGGATCGATCTTCGATAGCTATGGCTTCGTCGTCGTCGACGAGTGCCACCACATCCCGGCGGTGTCGTTCGCGACGTGTGTACAGACCGCTCGGACGCGCCGGTGGCTCGGGCTCACTGCGACCCCCTACCGGCGAGACAAGCTCGAAGCGATCATTGGCTTCCAGTGCGGCCCGACCCGCCACGAGATCAAACCCGCTGCCGTAGATGGCGCCGAACTCGTGCGGCGCGAGCTCATTGTCCACGAGACCACAACCAAAGTGACCAAGGACGAAGCGGCTCATATCCAACAGGTGTTCGCGATACTTGTCGACGACAAACATCGAACCGCGCAGATCTGTCAGGACGTGCACTACGCGATCACGGCAGGGCGAACGTGTTTGGTCCTCACCCAGCGCACCGACCACATCGACGCGATCGTCGACGGGCTCGGCGAGCTGGGCGACATCGCCCACGTGCTCCGTGGCGGGCTCGGCAAGAAGGCCCGCGCCGCTGTCGGCGAGGCGCTCTTCGGCCGCGAACCCGACGACGGGATCGTCCTCGTCGCAACCGGCTCCTACCTCGGCGAAGGATTCGACTGGCCCGAACTCGACACGTTGTACCTCGCCTTCCCGTTGGCATTCAAGGGTCGCGTCGTGCAGTACGTCGGCCGGCTCTTGCGGACTCACGAAGGCAAGCATCACGTCGAGCTGCACGACTACGTCGATGTCCACATCCCAGTTCTCGACCGAATGCACACCAAGCGGCTCCCCGCCTACGCCACCCTCGGCTTCGGCATTCCCAGGATCCGACGGCGAGTGGCCAAACCTTCACCGACGAGATGATCTGATCATCGATCGGCGACCGTGCCAACCTGTCGAAGCCGTCGACTGGGGAGGCGATGATCGGCCAGATCACACGGACCTACTCACTTCTCGACGACAACGAGACGACCTGGTGGATCGCTCCTGCAGGACCCGAACAGTTCCTTCGTGACCGTCGTCGTCGAAACTCAAGCGCTGGGCCATCACCGGCTCTCGCCGGGTCGACGTGCGGCGCTCGGGGTTCACCTCCGGCCAGCTCCGCCCGCACCGAGGGGAACGACTCCGCAAGACAGACCGGTCGAGAGATTTGGAAGGATGACCGCTCGGGAACGAACCGCACAATCACGGGCTTGGCGACACGAATGTAGTGCGACTTCTGTTCCAGCGCAGTGTTCGACATTCGGGGCGCCGCACCAGTCCGGCCGTGGTGTGGCCGATCCCACCACCGGCGGGTCATTCCGGTTCTGCCACGCACCGTGACGAACTGGCCCTCAGCCGGCAACCGCTGGTTTCGCCACCGGGCAGCCTTTGCCGACCGCCAACAGGGACGCCACGACGGCATGCTTGCAAACTGCTGACATCCGACCGTCCGGGCCAACGTCAGAGGCCCCTCCCGGTATCCCGGCACGGACCTCTGAACTGGTGTTTCGTTGGTGGCGGGGCAGGATTTTAACCTTCGAGCTTCGGGTTATGAGCGCTCCCTCTGGTCGGCATCCGACCTGTTCAGAGGGTGTTTCTGGAGGTTGATGTACGCATTCCGTGGGCAGCCGTACGTACCCGTTGGTGGGAGTCGGG
>JBPCMH010000146.1:0-8596 GCA_051002495.1 Acidimicrobiales bacterium | reverse complement strand
GTTCGCCAGACTGTCGCCGCGAAGTTGGCTGCGGCCAAGCCTGCCTACGAATAGCGGTCTCATGGACCCTAAGTTGGACGCCGTGCCGGGTCCCCGCTGTCGTGTCTTCGCCGCCGCGTTGGCGCTCGTGGCAACCGCAGCATGTGGACCATTCCGCGCCCAGGAGCCGTCGGCCGCCGGCGGCGATCCGGGTTCGCCGGCCGTTCCCGTCGAAGTGCCCGTCCCGTCGTCGGTGGCCCATGCGCCCACCGTTTTGGATTTCACCGCACCTCTGGTCGGGGGCGGCACGTTCGACGCTGGATCTACGGCGGGGACCGACCTCGCGGTGTGGTTCTGGTCGCCATGGTGAAGCACATGCAACCGGGAAGCCCCCGGTGTCGCGCAGGTTGCGCGGCTCTATCAAGACAGGGTCCGCATCATCGGTATCGCCAGCCTCGATGATGAGACCGCCATGGCCACCTTCATCCGGCGTCACGACCTGGGATTCATGGAACACATCAGCGATCCCGAAGGGCACCTCCGTTCGGCGTTGAAGGTGTTCGGCCAGCCCAACTGGTTGTTCATCGACGGCGAGACCGGCGAAGTTGAGCGGGTCGTCGGCGCGCTTGACGAGGATGGGTTCCGCAACAAGCTGGAGTCGCTGGCGGCGGCATGAGCGGCGAAGACCTCAGGGGTGACCTCGACGACGCGCTCGACGACGTGGTCGACGAGCCGACGGCTGGCGAGATGGTCAGGTTGGCCAAGGCATTGGCCGACTCGGCCCGGACCGCAGGCGCCCAAGCGGTCGCGTCTGGTCGGTGGCTGGCCACCACCATCGTCGACGTTGCGCCACGTATCCCAGTGCGCGACCTGGCCACGCTCGAACGACAGACCGGCCTCACCGGCGAGGCCTTGGCTGCCGAGCTCGTCAGGGGTGCGGCGCGCACGTCGGCCGCGATTGGCGCGGTCGGCGGTGCCATGGTGAGCGCCGGAGCGCTCGCGCCTCCGACATGGATTGCCATCCCGTTCGCACTAGTGGCGCAGACGTTCTCGGTCGCGGCCGTCGAGCTCAAGCTCATTGCTGAGCTGCACGAGGTGTTTGGCCGTCCCGTGGCGGGCTCACCGGCGGATCGCACGAGCGCCCTGATCAAGGCGTGGGCCGAGCGCCGGGGTGTGTCGGTGACCACCCTGGCCACGTCCGACGGGTTGGCCTCGGCTCTCGGGCGAGGGACACGGAACGAGTTGATCCGCCTGGTTCGTCGTCGCCTCGTCGCCCGGACGGGCCGGAGCATGACCACGCTGATCCCGCTGTTCGTCGGTGCGGTCGCCGGTGCTGAGGTGAATCGTCGGGGGACCAAGTCGCTCGGCGAGGCGGTCATGTCGGATCTGGCCCGCGCAACCGAACGTGCGGAACCGGCGGCCGGGATGGAAGGGTGATGGCGTGAACGTAGGAATCCTCGGAGGAACAGGCCCAGCCGGCGCGGCCCTCGCAGCACGCTTGAGCTCGCTCGGCATCGACGTCGTCATTGGTTCGCGCTCAGCCGAGCGCGCTCAGGAGACGGCGGACAAGCTCAAGGGCAAGTGGGGCGAGCGCGTCGACCGATTGCGTGGCGGTGGCAACGAAGAAGCGGCCAAGTGCGAGTTGGTGGTCGTCTCGACGCCGTGGGATGCGGCTGCCGCGACCGCGGTATCGGTCTCGGAACACCTGAACGGCAAGGTCGTCATCTGCATCGCCAACGCGCTGGCCCGCGTGAACGGTGAGTTCCAGCCGTTCGTGCCGCCGCGCGGATCTGTGGCGGCCCACGTGCAGGCGATGGTGCCGGAGGCCAAGGTCGCGGCTGCGCTGCACCACATTCCCGCTCGCGAGCTTGGCGACATCGATCACCCGGTCGAGAGTGATGTCTTGGTGTGCTCCGACCGGCCGGAGGCGACCAAGATCGCCGCCGATCTGGTGGCGATGATTCCGGGTCTCGTACCGCTCGATGCCGGCACCCTGTCGAACGCCGCGCCCATCGAGGCATTCACCGCGGTGTTGTTGCAGCTCAACATGCGCTACAAGACTCACACCGCGCTGCGCATTACCGGGATTCCCAAGGACCGCCTGTGAGCATGCGGCTCTACGACACGGCTCGGCGGGAGGTCGTGCCGTTCGAGCCAGGTCCCACGGTCACCATGTACACGTGCGGGATTACCCCGTATGACTCTGCACATGTCGGCCACGCCGCCGTCTACGTGTACTACGACGTCCTCCAGCGTCGGCTGCGTGACCTTGGGCATCGAACCCAGTGCGTCCGCAACATCACCGACATCGACGACCCATTGTTCGACAAGGCCCGCGAACTGGGCGTGTTCTATCTCGACCTCGCCGCCGAGGAGATCGCCCGGTTCCAGGACAACATGGCCGCCCTCAACCTGCTGCCCGCGTTTTCCGAGCCGCGTGCCACCTCGGCCATTCCCGACATTCTCGGCTTCATCGGCATGGTCCTCGACCAAGGTCACGCCTATGAGTCCAGCGGGTCGGTCTACTTCTCGGTGGCTTCCTATGACTCGTTTGGTCAGGTCAGTCACACCGAACGAAATGAGATGCTCGCCCTGGCTGCAGAACGAGGTGGCAACCCAGACGACCCCAGCAAACGCGATCCGCTCGACTTCGTGCTGTGGCAGCCGTCGGCGGAGGACGAGCCGAGTTGGGAGTCGCTCTGGGGCCCTGGGCGGCCCGGCTGGCACATCGAGTGCTCCGCGCTGGCCCTGCGTGAGCTCGGAACCACCATCGACTTGCACGGCGGTGGTAGCGACCTGATCTTCCCGCATCACGAGTGTGAGGCCGCCCAGTCCGAGTCGGCCACGGGGCAACCGTTTGTCCGGCACTGGATGCACGTCGGCATGGTGTGCCTCGACGGCGAGAAAATGTCAAAGTCGCTCGGCAACCTGGTGTTCGTCGCCGACCTGCTGAAGGAGTGGGATCCGATGGCAGTCCGCCTCGCCATCCTCGCCCACCATTACCGAGAGTCCTGGACCTGGACCGGCGATCTCTTGACCGCTGCCAACGACCGGCTCGAGGCCTGGCGAGCAGCTGGTCAGGGCGATGCGGGCCTCGACGCGGTGCGGGCCGCGCTCGACGACAACCTGGACACGCCGGCCGCGCTCGCTGCGCTCGACGGCGAGGCCGCCGCGGCCCGTGGGGTGAGCGCCGCCGCCGACCTGCTCGGCATCGTCCTCTAGCCACGTCGTGTCAGATCCCCGCCCCCGCCGGACCCGCCGGCCCCGCGCCCGCCCGGCCCGCTTCTTGAGCGTTCCGCGACCGGCTCGGCCCGTGCCGACCCGCTTCTTGAGCGTTCCGCGAAGGTTTGCCGCGGTTAAACCACCGAAGACCTACGCGGAACGGAACGCGCGGCGGGTGGTGGTGGCGGTGGTGGTGGCGGTGGTGGTGGCGGTGGGGTTGGCGGGGCCGAATGCGGCGGTCGCCCGCACGCCGGCGAACGGCATCGGCGCTGTGCTTGCCGCCCGAGTTGCCGCAGTCGAG
The DNA here is from genome assembly GCA_051002495.1 of Acidimicrobiales bacterium. GTDB lineage: Bacteria > Actinomycetota > Acidimicrobiia > Acidimicrobiales > CADCTF01 > JBPCMH01. Next base: position 5,094 of record JBPCMH010000146.1, on the reverse strand, counting down.
TCGGGCGACGCGGCGGCGTGGGCGGCGACGGTGCTCCCCGATGCCACGCCTGAGTTCCGGTCGGCACAGGAGCGGCTGTTCGTCGGCCTCCATTCGGCGCCGCTCGCCACGTTCGATCTGGAGCAAGACGACGAGGATTCGGTCGACCTGTGCCACCAGGTCGCCGACCGCTACCCAGGCCGGCAGACACGACTTGTCCCGGTACGGCAGCGGACTCGGGTGATCGACGTCGATGACCGCGATGACATCGCCACGCTCTGGCTTACGTTCGTCCGCTCCGATGGCGCCTGGTTCGTCGCGGCAGACGACGATGTTGCTCGGTATGGACTCGATACCGACCGGGGGATCTGGGACGGCGGAGAGGTGAGGACTCAGCGGGCGCCCCACGTCGTGGTGCTTCATCACGCCGACAGCGCGGCCAGAGCGCGGACCCTGGTCGACGTGACGGAGAAGGCGGTGGCCGAACTCGCTTCGAGATGGGACCAGCCCTGGCCGGGCAAGGTCGTGGTTGTGTTGCCGTCGAACACCGACGAGCTGAGACGGATCATGCAGACCACGCTCGACCTGGAGAAGTTCGTTGCGTTCGTGACCTACGACGTCGACCGGGAGGACGGGTGGACTCCCACCGCGCCCAGGGTGCTGGTGCAGGAGTCGAACCTGGCCCGCTACAGCGAGGCTGGGCAGGTGGAGGTGCTGTTACACGAGCTGGTCCACGCCGCGACCAGTCCGGTTGCCGGCCCGTTCATCCCGAGCTGGGTGCATGAGGGTCTGGCCGACTGGGTGGCCAGAGGTTCTCGTCCTTCGAAGGCCAAGGTGAGTGGCGGCCTTCCATACGATCACGATTTCGTGAGTGGATCGCAGGTCGCCATTCTTGACGCATATGCCCGCAGCACCGGTGTGATGGCACGAGTCGCGAACGCCAAGGGTTCCGACGCGCCGAGCAAGTTGTTCGTAGCTCTGGGGCAGCGCCGGGTCGAGCCCGGCGACACCGATTACCACCTCGACGCCGCGCTAGAGAAAGCGCTGGGTATTTCGGCCTCCGGGTTGGTCGAGTTGATTCGCTCGTAAGGGAATCCGGTCGGCCGACCGAAGGCCCCCCACTAACCTCGCCCGACATGGCCGACCAGATCACGATCTCGCTACCCGATGGATCCAGCCGAGAGCTGCCCACCGGGTCGACGGCCGCTGATCTGGCCGCAGCCATCGGGCCGGGCCTGGCCAAGGTGGTCATCGCGGCTGAAGTCGATGGGGCAGAGGCCGACCTTTCTCGGGCGTTGCCCGACGGCGCGACCGTGAACCTCCTGAAGGCCGATTCCCCCCAGGGTCGGCACATCCTCCGGCATTCGACCGCTCACGTGCTGGCGCAGGCCGTCTTGCAGCTATGGCCTGGTGCGAAGTTCGCCATCGGTCCGCCCATCGAGCACGGCTTCTACTACGACTTCGATTTGCCCGGCGGCGCAACCTTCTCCGAGGACGACCTCGAACGGATCGAGGCGCGGATGCGCGAGATCGTGGCCGACGACCAGCCCTTTGCGCGCGAGGAGTGGAACCAGGCCAAAGGCCTCGAGGTGTTCGGCGACCAGCCGTACAAGGTAGAGATCATCGAGGGCGTCGAAGCCGCGGAAGGCGCCGAAGGCGGACAGATCAGTGCCTATCGCAACGGCGACTCGTTCGTGGATCTGTGCCGGGGACCGCACGTGCCGTCGACCAGCCGATTGGGGAGTTTCAAGCTGACGAAGGTGGCGGCCGCCTACTGGCGGGGCGACGAAAAGCGCCAGCAGCTACAGCGGATCTACGACACCGCGTGGGAGAACGACAAGGCGCTCAAGGTCCACTTGGCAATGCTCGCGGAAGCCGAGAAGCGCGACCACCGCAAGCTGGGTGCCGAGCTCGACTTGTTCTCCTTCCCGAACGAGATCGGCTCTGGCCTCGCGGTCTTCCACCCGAAGGGTGGCACCGTACGTCGGGTCATGGAGGACTACTCGCGTCGGCGTCACGAGGCGGCCGACTACGAGTTCGTCAACTCACCACACATCACCAAGGCCAATCTCTTCGAGACCTCTGGCCACCTGCAATGGTTCGCCGATGCCATGTTCCCCCCGATGGAGATGGAGGGCGCGCAGTACTGGCTCAAGCCGATGAACTGCCCGTTCCACGCGCTCATCTTCCGGGCCCGGGGACGCAGCTACCGCGAGCTTCCGTTGCGTATGTTCGAGTTCGGGAGCGTCTACCGCAACGAGAAGTCGGGCGTCGTGCACGGCCTCACACGAGTGCGTGGCATGACCATGGACGACTCCCACATCTTCTGCACCCGCGAGCAAATGGTCGACGAGCTCGGCTCGTTGCTGACGTTCGTGCTCGGGCTCCTCAGCGACTTCGGCCTCGACGATTTCTACCTCGAGTTGTCGACCAAACCCGAGGGCAAGGCCATGGGCAGCGATGACGACTGGGATGAGGCAACCGCCGCCCTGCGCACCGTGGCTGAGGGCGAGGGCCTCGCACTTGCGCTCGACGAAGGCGGTGGGGCCTTCTACGGGCCCAAGATCTCGGTGCAGGCCAAAGACGCCATCGGTCGCACCTGGCAGATGTCGACTATCCAGCTCGATTTCCAGACCCCGCAGCGCTTCGACCTCGAATACCAGGGATCCGACGGCGAGCGCCACCAGCCCATCATGATTCACCGCGCCCTGTTCGGGTCGGTAGAGCGGTTCTTCGGGGTGCTGACCGAGCACTACGCCGGGGCCTTCCCGGCGTGGCTGGCGCCGGTCCAGGTGAGGGTGCTCGGTGTACGCGATGACCACAACGACTACGCGGCCGCGGTTGCGTCCCAGTTAAAGGCCGGCGGATATCGGGCCGACTGGATCGAGGCCGACGAACCGCTCGGCGCTCGCATTCGGAAAGCGAAGCTCGAGAAGCTTCCTTTCATCCTGGTGGTCGGCGATGACGACGTCGCCAACGGCACGATTGGTGTCAACGAGCGCGGCGGAGACCGTCCGAAGCGCGACGTGCCCCTGGATGAGTTCGTGCAGCGACTCGACGCAGAAGCGCGTCCGCCCGACCAGCGCTCCTGATGGGGCTCGACCGACTTTGGGCCGGCTGGCGCACCGAGTACGTGTCGTCCGCCGATGATTCAGCGAGCGGCGATCCAACCGAAGCAGGTGGGTGCGTCTTCTGCCGGATCTTGTCGAGTTCTGACCGCGGCGCGGACACAGGGGTGCTGTGGCGGGGGACGCACGCCGCGGCCGTGCTCAACGCGTATCCGTACACCAGCGGTCACCTGATGGTGATGCCCGTTCGACACACCGCCGATCTCGAAACCCTTTCGGTCTACGAGGGCAGCGATCTTTGGTCGGGGATCACCGCTGGCATAACGGCAATCAAGTCGGCCTACGGGCCGGACGGCATCAACGTCGGAGCCAATCTGGGGCGCGCTGCCGGCGCTGGAGTGCCTGGTCACGCCCACATGCACGTGCTTCCGCGCTGGGAAGGCGATACGAATTTCACTACCGCCGTGGCCGGGGTCCGGGTGATGCCCGAGTCGTTGCCGGCCACCTTTGACAAACTGAGCGCCGCCTGGCCGACGCCGAGCGTTTAGCCCGTCGACCGCAGCGCCCGCCGGAGCGCTGTTCCCAGTGAGCCCTTGCCGGTTGTGTCGACGGCGTCCAGGCCGAGCCAGTCAGCCATCGATCGGAGATCCGCGGCGAGGTGGTCGGCGACCGAGGCCGGCTTGATCCCCGACTCTACGAAGGCGGCAGGCACCCGCAAGGTTCCGGTCTTGCGGTCAGCCTTGATGTCCACCCGTCCGGCGAGACGGTCATCGAGCAAGTAGGGCATGACGTAGTAGCCGTAGACCCGTTTCGGTGCCGGGACGTAGATCTCGATCTTGTAGTCGAAGCCGAACAGACGGCTGGCCCGACCGCGATCCCACACGATCGGGTCGAACGGTGTGAGTAGCGCGCTCGTCGTGATCGAGCGCGGCGCCCGAACCGCCGGGTGGCGCCACGCCGCCTCGGTCCAGCCTTCGACTCGGACAGGCTCGATGTCGCCCGCGGAGGCCAGTTCACCGAGCGCAGCCTTGGTTTCTTTCACGGCCAAGCGGTAGTAGTCGGCGATGTCCTTGGCCGTGCCAACCCCGAGCGCGAGGGTGGAACGCAACACCAGCGCTCTGATGGCGTCACCCCTCGCGGGGACAGGCGTCCGGTAGATCGCTTCCGGGATGACGCGCTCGGTGAGGTCGTAGACCCGCTCGAAGTTGCGGCGTGTTGTCGTGGTGAGCGCACCGACGGTGAACAGGTGCTCCAAGGCTCGCTTTTCATCTGCCCAACCCCACCAAGGCCCCTTCCGTCCCGCGCTGATGCCGGGGAGGTTGCTCTGGACGGTCGGGCCGTTGGCCTCGACGTGCGAGTAGATGTCGTCGATGAGCCGCTGCTTCGCCTTCACCCACGCGACCATCGCCTTGTGGCTGTTCGGCACCATCCGATGTCGAAAGAGGGGGAACAACTCGATCGGCAGGATCGAGGCAACGTGGCCCCAGTACTCAAAGAAGTGCCGCTTCTCGTACACAAGAGCGTCGAGCGTGTCGATGGCATACGGACCGAGCCGCGAGAACAACGGCATGTAGTGAGCCCGAACGGCCACGTTGACCGAGTCGAGCTGCAAGACGCCCTGTCGATCCGTGGCCCTGCGGATGACACCCGCGTTCGGCTGAGCCGTCCGGGCAGGTGCGGCGAACCCTTGGGCGGCGAGCGCGATCCGCCGCGCCTCGGCCAACGACAGCGACAGCGCACTCACAGACCGGACCCTACGCGGACGGCGCGTCCTGACGGTCACTCCGCTCCGCCGGAGCTCACGTGGTCGACGGGCTCGACGTTGCACGGGCGCGGTGTCGTGTTGGTGATCGGAGGCCGGCAGGCCCATCATGGGCAGGTGACGGACGGCCAGCATCCTGAGATCGATGACCCTGCGGTGGACACCCTGCCCGACGACCCCAACGTGACCGGTTATGCCGGGCCGTACACCTTCCCCGACATCTGCAAGCGGCGCAGCCCCGCGGTCATGTACTTCGTGGCTGGCGTGATCGGCATTGTTGGTTAC
>JBPCMH010000145.1:0-3518 GCA_051002495.1 Acidimicrobiales bacterium | reverse complement strand
GAGGTCACCCACGTGAAGATGGGCTCTGACTGGTTGCGCAAGCTGACCGAGAACGATCCCGAGCGTCGCTCGCGTGCGCTGGAGTTCCAGCGGGTGGTCGACAAACTCTTCTCGCTTGGCGGGTTGCGTTCCGACAAGGACGAGAGCCCGGTCAAGTTGGCCCGCCGCTTTCGCGAGCTCGCCGGCTTCACCAAGGAGGAGATCGACGACATCGCCAACGTTTCCGCCGAAGCCGCCGAGGAGACGCTGGCTCGAGTCGGCGCCTCCCCGAAGGACTGAGGCGTCGTGGCAACGGTCAACGTAACGCCGGAGACTTTCGAACTCGTCAACTTTGACGCAGGCGAGATCCAGAAGTTAGCTTCCGAGTTAGCCGACACCATTGGTCTCTCCGACGACGTGACCATCGACATCGAGGTCGACGAGGCGATGATGATGGGCCGCGTGTCGAGCCGTCTTGAGGAGCGGCGCATCGTCGTCGAAGCCTTCGGCGGTGCGTTCGAGGATCAGCGGAAGTCTCGGGCATTCTCCGCGGAGCGGACCCGCACCGCGCTCGCCCACGGCTTCATGCGGGCTCGGGATCGTCTCGATCCCGCCTTCGGTGATGCGCCGCCCGACGACGAGGTTTCCATCCCTCTCGAGAGTGCCTGGGCGACCCACATCGAGGGCCGGTTGGAACGGCTTGGTTTGCCGATCAGGCGGCAGCGGCGCATCTACCACTTTCGGGTTCGCCACGGCTTCAACGACAGCGCCGACGCGGTGTTTGAAGAGTTGTGGAGTTCCGACAGCTTGAACTGGGACGACCTGAACAGGCTGTCGGTCGCCGCCGAGGAGACCAGGGCAGCCGTCAGCTGAACCCAGCACCTCGGAAGTCGCCGCTACGCTCCCGCGGTGTCGCGACTTGAGGTGCAGAACGGACGGCGAAGGCTCGCGCTCTTCGCAGCCGTCGCCGTCGTCGCACTCCTGCTCTCTGGCACGTCAGGCGCGCCGGCGGCGAAGGCCGCGGTTCGGCCCGCTCCTGATCGCGCCGGGTACTGGATGGTCGCCGCTGATGGCGGCGTGTTCGCGTTCGGCTCTTCCGGCTTTCACGGCTCAACGGGGGCGACGCCTCTGACCAAGCCAGTCGTCGGGATGAGCGCGTCGCCGTCCGGCCAGGGCTACCGGTTGGTGGCCTCCGATGGAGGAGTGTTCTCCTTCGGTGATGCCGGCTTCTACGGCTCGACCGGTGCGATCGCGCTGAATGCACCGATCGTGGGCATGGCCGCGACGCCATCGGGGCTGGGGTACTGGTTGGTCGCCTCCGACGGCGGCATCTTCGCGTTCGGCGACGCCCGCTTCCTTGGGTCTACCGGGAGCCGCCGCCTCGATGCGCCGATCGTCGGTATGGCTGCTAACGCGGCTGGCGACGGCTATTGGTTGGTGGGCTCGGACGGCGGCATCTTTGGCTTCGGGTCGGCCGGTTTCTTCGGCTCAACTGGCGGACGCCGCCTGAACCGGCCCGTGGTTGGGATGGCACCGACGCCGTCCGGAAACGGCTACTGGCTGGTCGCATCGGATGGCGGCATCTTCGGGTTTGGCGGGGCAGTGTTCAGGGGGTCGACCGGCGGCACCCCGCTGTCTGCGGCCGTGGTGGGCATGGCGGCAAGCGTCGACGGCGCCGGTTACTGGTTGGTCGCCGCGGATGGCGGGATCTTCTCGTTTGGCAACGTGCCCTTCCTCGGATCAGCGGCGCCGTTCCGGCCGAGTCGGCCCGTCGTCGGCATCGATGCTCGCCTCGCTCGGCCCGCCACCGCGGCCGCCTTCTATTACCCGTGGTACGGCTCGGATTCCGTCGATGGTCGCTGGATCCACTGGAACGACCATGGGCACGCCCCACCCGATGACATCGCGGCCAACTTCTATCCCGCACGTGGTGCCTACAGCTCGATAGCGGGGCCGATCATCGAGGCGCACTTTGCCGAGATGCGGGCCGCCGGCATTGCCACCGTCGTGGCGTCGTGGTGGGGGCAGTCGTCGCACGAGGACAACGTGCTGCCCCAGCTGATCGACGCAGCCAACCGGCACGGCATGCGGTTGGCTATCCATATCGAGCCGCACGCGGGCCGGACGCCAGCCCTGCTCGAGTACGACCTGAACTACCTGACCGGGCTGGGCATCGACGAAGTTTGGCTCTACGCCATCGATGGCCCTCCGGCATCCGAGTGGCGACCAGTGACCGACAAGTTTCGCGGTCGGGTCCGGTTCTGGGCGCACGGCGGCCTGGCCGGCAACTACCGAAACAACGCATTCCTTAACTACGCGCGAGCAGCCGGGTTCGATGGGATCTACACCTACTACGCGCTTGGGTTCGACCCGGCCACGTTCGCCTCCATCTGCGCCCAGGCCCGCGCCCGCGATCTTCTTTGCAGCCCGTCAGTTTCGCCCGGTTATGACGGCAGGCGAGGCGTCCCCGATGCTCAGGTGTCAGGGCGCGAGAGCGGCGCCCGTTACGACCGGTGGTGGACGGGTGCGCTGGCGGCGACCGCTGATGTGGTCAGCGTCACCAGCTACAACGAATGGCACGAGGGCACCCAGATCGAACCGGCGACCCCGAAGTGCATCACCGGGTTCTGTTACGACTCGTTCGAGGGGGCCTACGGCCGGGCTGGAGCGGACGCTGGGCGGGCCTACCTCGATCTCACCGCAGTGTGGAGCGCTCGAGCGCTCAGCGGTTGGTGAGGTGCAGGTAGCCTCCCATCGTGGGTTTGAACGACGAACTGCGCCAGGAAACCTCGGCCCGGCTGCGGGCCACAGGGCAGCGCGCCACCACCGGCCGCGTCGACCTCGTAGCCATCCTCGCCGCGGCCGAGCGGCCGCTCACGATCCCCGACATCCTCGACCAACGCGACGGGTTGGCCCAGAGCTCGGTGTACAGAAATCTCTCGGTGCTGGAACAAGCCCACGTGGTCCGTCGGGTGATCGGGGGAGACGAGTTCACCCGGTATGAGCTGGCCGAGGATCTGACCGAGCATCACCACCACCTGGTGTGCACCTCGTGTGGCACGGTGACCGACTTCACGATCCCGGGGTCGCTGGAACGCTCCGTCGACGAGGCCGTGGCCGTCATCGCGGCGGGGACCGGGTTCAAAGCCACGGGGCATCGACTCGACCTTCTGGGACTCTGCGAAGCCTGCGGCTAACCGCTTAACCGCCGATCAGTCGGAAGTACCGCCGGACACGGTGGTGGCGCGTTGCCGGCGGTCGGTCCACGCCTGACCGGTGAGAACAACAAAGAACTGGGCAACGGCGATGGCCGCGATCGTGGCCCCAGCCGCGGTGTCGGCGAACCAGCTGACCTCGAGTCCGACGACGACGGCCAGCAGCCCCAGACCAACCGCCGAAATCATCATCACCGGGACCCGTCGAACGAGTAGCGACGCGGTCGCGGGAGGGGCAACGAGAAGGCCGAACACCAACAGGGTGCCAACGGCCCGGAATGACGCGACAACGGCGAGTGCAACCATCCCGAGCAGCAGGAAGTG
>JBPCMH010000144.1:0-3668 GCA_051002495.1 Acidimicrobiales bacterium | reverse complement strand
AGTCGGACCAGTGCCTGGCCGACACTGACGTTGAGCTGAACGGACACCATGCCGGACGCCTGGTGCACGACGTACTGGAAGTCGGCGTTCGCTTCCAATGCGGCGGCAACGCGCCCAGGGGGCGCGTTGGACTGCATCACCAGCAGGGCCTGAGCCGCGATCTCGGCCATGACCAGCGCGTCGGCGTGCTGGTCGTCGGTGAGCGGCCCTGGCCGATCGCGGTAGAGATTGAGGGCCCCGAGGCGGACCGCTCCCACTTGGAGGGGGAAGCCGAAGATGGCCGCCACGCCGGCATCGACGGCCGGGCCCGCGAAGGCGGGCCATCGCGGCGGGCTCGCATGAGCGAGGTCGGGTTCGAGCACGGGCCAGTCATGTCGGTACGCGTCGACACACGGGCCCTCCCCGAGCCCGTACTGCAGTTCCTCGATGCGGGCGCTCACGTCGTCTGTCGTGCACACCGAGCCTCGGGGCACGTCCCCGGACATCAGCATGATTCCCGCACCGGTCATGGCGGTGACCTCGGCGCACACCTCGCACAGCCGCTTCGTCTCCACCTCGGGAGCCCCTTCGCCGACGAGCCGAGCGAGGATCCTTAGACGCCGTTCGCCAGGCACCGCTCACTGCCCCCCGCGGCCGGCCAGATCGACGGCGCGCGAATCGACCCCATGCTCGGCGTCGACCGATCGCGGCCTTGGCGCCACCGAGGAGGGGTCGGCGCCGGCCGAATCCGGCGCTTCGCTCGGCTTCGATCGAGAAGGGTCAAGTCGATCAGTCGCTGGCACCGCCACCCACGTACCGAGCGCACCGGCGGTCCCCGCCTCGCCGGCGTCGTTATCGGGGCGGGGATCGAGGGGGTAGGCGACGCCGCACAGGTCGAGGACTCGTCGTGCGCTCCTCGACGGCGATCGCAGGACCAGTGACCGCGAGTGGCTGGCCAGGAGCTCTCGAGTCCTAATGATCACGTCGACGGTCGCGGCGCCCATGAACTCGACGCCGCTCAGGTCGATGGCGAAATCGGCGTCGTCGAACGCGACTGCCCGGGCAATGGTCTCGGACAGTGCCGCCACGGTGGCGATGTCGTGTTCGCCTCGCAGCCAGACGACCGTGCGATTCTCGTCGCGCGCGACGAACGACACGTTTCCTCCACGACAGACCGACACGGACAAGGACTCGCTGGGAGCCACGGCATTCTCCTGGCATGAGGCGCTCGAAGTCAGGCGCTACCAGGGTCCGGAGCATCGCTCCCGAGTCAGCCGAATGCTGGCCCGACACGTAAGGGCTCTTGTCGTGTCGCCCAAATTGTACACCCGCAGAGATCCTCGCGCCCTGTCGCACGCACCAGTGTCGATACTCCTACGGCTATAGGCCAAGGTCGCGTCCGGGCTCAGCCTCGATTCGGCACCTTCCCTGATGCTCGACAACTCTCACCGCGATTCTCTCCACGGTCTGTCCTGTGGAGTCGGCGTGCGCCACGAGCGCGTCGAACCCCTCCCGCACGGTGCAGCCGAACTCCTCGGCGGTCACTCCTGCCGCTTGGTTCACAGCCACGCTTTTGGGCGGCCACCGCGGCTTGGTGACCAACGCCAGAGGAGGGCGACTGCTCACACGATACGACCGATCTCCTCGATATCCGGGGTCTGGGGACAGAGATGCTCAACTCCACCTTGATCGCCCCCACCGCTCCCGTCAACCCTGACATCAGGAGCCGAGCGACCTTTCGCCATCGGCGCCGGTGGTGGCCGCGTCGATCGTCCCGTTCGCTTCCTGAGTGTGCCCAGGATCGCCGTAGTCGTGGCCGTTGGAAGCCAGAATGGGCCGCGAAGAATCATGGCGCCGAGGAGCCGATCCATCACCGCCCGATCCGTCAGCGCCAACCGAGACGGAGTGCGAACCGGCCAATAGTCGAGAGTCGCGTAGGCGATCCAAGACGCGCATCGATTCGGGCGCTTCCTGCGATCCAGCGCAACTATCCCCCTACGCGATGGCGACGCGACACGAAGTGCTGCGACGATCGCCGTGCATGTCCACCGAGAATCCGTCGCTCAAGGCGCGCACGATGTCGAGCCCCCGGCCGCGCTCAAGCGGATCGACGATGCCCCGGTAGCGAGGCTCGTGCCCCGGGGCGTGCTCGACGGTGGTGACAGCGATGTTGACTCCGGCCAAGTGGCGTTCGACGTTCACGGTGATGTCGTTGCCCCCGTCGTGGTACACGCCATTGGTGATCAGTTCGGACGCCACGACGAGAATGTCGTCCAACTCCTGCTCCTCGAGATCAGCAAGGGTCTGAAGCCACGTTCGCAACGCGCCACGCGCCGGGGCCACCTCGGCGGGTGCCGGGGGGAATTTGCGCTCGAACGCCGGGCCGGTCACGGCCGCCTACGGCCGCGGTAGCCGTAGCCGATCCCACCGGTGAGGAAAACGACGAGAAGCACGATCAGCAGAATGGTGAGCATGCAATTGATGTACCCAGGCTGCAGCGGGCGAACCATGAGCCCGTTCCGGGGGCATCGCGGTCTGGCACTGCCTAGGGCCAGCGCCGTCAGACCTCACGACAACCATCGGCGGACGCATTCGGAGCCCACCGAGCTTCCACGACTCACTCACGGACGCTGACCTCGGCGATCGCGACTCGCGCCGGTACAGTCGTACACGACGATGTCCACGCAGCCGGTTGTCGACGAGCGGTCCCGACTTGAAGCGGTGCGTCGTTACGACGACGTGCTGGATTCGCCACGGGACGGGAGTTTCGAGCGAATCACCGCGTTGGCGGCGCGGCTGTTCAAGGTGCCGATCGCCATCGTGACCCTTGTCGACCAAGACCGGATCTGGTTCAGGTCACGCCACGGGCTCGACATCGACGGGATCGCCCGCGAGCCCGGACTGTGCGGATCGGCGATCATGCAACCCGGCACGTACGTCGTCGACGATGCCGCCCTGGACCCGCGGACGATGGCCAACTCGCTGGTGGCCGGCGAGTTCGGCCTGCGCTTCTACGCCGCAGCGCCGTTGACCACCGTCGACGGGCACAATCTCGGCACGCTGTGCATCATCGATCGGGAACCGCGGACGTTGTCCGAGGAGGAGCGGGCCACGCTGGCCGACTTGGCCGCGCTCGTCATGGTCGATCTGGAGTTGCGTCGGCACGCGATGGCGGCGGTGGCCGATGAGGCTGACCTACGCGCCACCTCAGAGCGATTGGCCGCGGTGTTGCAATCGTCACTCCTGCCACCCGTGCTGCCCGCCATACCGGGAGTCGACATCGCGGCCACCTACCGGCCCGCGCATCATGGGAAGGTCGGCGGCGACTTCTACGACATCTTCCCGCTGCCCCGGTCGACCTGGGCGCTCGTCATCGGTGACGTGTGCGGCAAAGGCCCCCGCGCTGCCAGTGTGACCGCCGCGGCCCGCTACGCCATCCGAGGAGCGGCGATCGACCGCCCGAGCCCCAGCGCTGTACTGCACTGCCTCAACGACACGCTCCTGCTCGATCCCGGCTTCGAGGACGAGGATGACCGCCCCTTCTGCACGGTCGTATACGCCCGCCTGCGTCCCCATGGTCGCAACTTCCGGTTGACCGTGGGCTGCGGTGGCCATCCACCGCAGCTCATCCTGCGCCGCGGTGGTCAGGTCGAGTCAGCCGCCACGCCCGGCACGCTCGTCGGTGCTCT
>JBPCMH010000143.1:0-2603 GCA_051002495.1 Acidimicrobiales bacterium | reverse complement strand
GGTCGGTCGAACCAGGCCATCGCGGCGCGGCTCTACCTCAACGCAAAGACGGTGGAGTCCCATGTGCACAGCGTGTTCACCAAGCTCACCCTGCTGCCCGAGCCGGACGACCACCGAAGAGTGCTTGCCGTGCTAGCCCATCTCAATGACGCCACCGCCACGACATGACACCTCACCCTGGGCATGCGTTGCTGCGAGCTGGTCGCTGGCCTCCATGCGTGGTCGAAGTCGACCGACCCGACCGCAAGACCCGCCGGGATCAGGGCAAGTCCGATCCCATCGACGCCTACGCCGCCGCTCGGGCCGCAGCCAGCGGTCAGCCCAGGTCTCGCCTCGGCGACGTCGAGTCCATCCGGGCCCTGCGGATCGCCCGCAACGGGGCCGTGAAGGCTCGCAAGGTGGCATTGACCCAGCTCAAGGCCCTGATCGTGACCGCACCTGCCGAGCTACGCACGCAATTGGACGGACTCGACGGGCAACGCTTGATCCGAACCTGTGGGCGGCTGCGACCCGCCCGCCAGGAGCCGGCTGCGCCGGCCGTGCACGCCAAGCGGGCACCCCGCCCCGGGCGCCTGGTCGACCCGAGCGCCGCCACCAAGGCAGCGCTGGCGAGCATCGCTGGGCGCATCACCGTCTTGGACCGTCGCCGCGAGGTCTTCACTGCCATCCGGACCGATCTTTGCCCAGAAAGCCCTTGACATCCATAGGAGCATCGATGCCGGAGAGCGGGGTGGTCGCCAAGACCGTTGTCTTGAGATGATTCGATCGGGGTCACGCTTTGTCGCTCACACCCAACTCGTCTCGCTCCCGAGTGTGGCCCGTCGTCCCGGTGAGGGCTTCCATTGCGGGATGCTGCTAACAAGTTAGGACCCGACGCAGAACTACTTGGCATCTCCGGGGCTTTGACCTGCAGCGTTCCTGAGCGAATCCACCAAGTAGTTCTGCATCGGGCCCTTAGGAGCGTGCGAAGGCCAACAAGTCCTCGACGTCGTCCGGGTCGCTGTCCAACCGCTGAAGTGCCTTTCGGTAGCGGTCCTGAGCGCGGACGGTCCGAGGCCGAGGCTGATGCCCCACGTGAAGTGCGGCCTTCCGAGGCTCTGGACGACGTAGTCGGCCGCGAACCGGCCGAGCCGGCCGTTACCGTTTGGGAACGGATGGATCTGCACGAGCCGGTGGTGAAACCGGATGGCAATCTCGTCGTGGTCAAACGTCGCGGCGACGACCCAGTACTTCGTGTCGTCGACGAGCAAGCGGACCCGAACCGGCACTTCATGCCAGTCGACGCCGCCGATGTTGACGTCGGTCTGGCGGTACCGTCCCGCCCACCTCCACACCGCGTGGAACATGACACGGTGGAGCTCCCGCAGATAGCCGTCATCGAGTAACTCATCCATGTTCGGCTGTCGGCCGTAGGTCCCGGTGGCGATGTTCTCCGCCTCAGCCTCGTAGAGCTCAGTGAGCGCGGCGATGTACGTCGGGATCAGGTGCTCGCGGACGTCATCCGGTACCTCGGTATGGCCGTCACCGATCGGCGCAAGTGGGTCGGTCACGTCTCCTCATCGGACCAGAGCCCCCGCCGGTCCATGAGCTGAACGGCGAACCGGTCGAGCTGGGCGAGCGCGGCGTCATCGGTGAGCTCCTGATCCTCGAGGCGGCCATGGTGAGCGACCCGGCCGAGGTGGCGCCCTGCTTTCGCCCGCGCCTGAGCCCGAACCTGGTCTTCGAGCGACGTTCTCGGGACGAGGAAGTACACGACCTCGCAGCCGAGGGCATCCGCCGCCCGATCGAGGGTGTTGAGCCCGACGGATCGCTGTTTCTCGCTCCGCTCGAGGTCGCCGATCGTGGACTTCTTCAGGCCCATCCGGGTGGCGAGCTCTGGGCCGGACATCCCGAGGGCGTCCCGGATCGCGCGTACCCATCCCCGATGTGGACGGGGCTCATCGATCAGCGGCTTCAGGCGAAGAAACCGCTGGTCAAGGACCCGTCTGGCGGCGGCGCTCTGGTTTGCCATGGCAGTAATCTACCGGCCACAGCCGGAAGTCACAAGGACATCATCCGGCTAAAGTCGGAAGTAAGGATGATATAGTTCCGGCTGTAACCGGGAGTCCGCACCAATGCTCCCATTTTGGCGCTCTCAAGCGACATACCTCTGGCCGCGCTACTGGTCGAGATTCCAACCCTTCACGCTGCCAGTGCGGGTGACCCGGGGTTCAGGCGAACCAATGGGCGTGGGCGTGCGGGTCAGGGTTGCCAACGGCCCACTGGTCGATGTCGGCGGCGAGATGGCCATGGAGCGTGCCGCCGACACCTAGGTCCGCCGTGAGCGCCACGAGGACTGGCGTCATCGACAGACCAGCACCCTGTCGTTGTTCGAGTAGCGGGAGGAAATCGGCAGCGTTCTCGGTGACGAAGGTGCCGGCCTCACCGACCGCTCGGCGGCTTCCTCGTTCTCCTGGAGCGGGGTCTCGATCTCCTCGGGGTGCCCCATGGCGACGAGCCCCGGTCTTACGAGAGCACCAACGACCCCCAACGTCCGATGAGGGCAAGCCCCCGGGGTGGCGATCGAGCGGACTCGCCATGATCGGCTCATGACCAATCCTGTC
>JBPCMH010000142.1:0-3029 GCA_051002495.1 Acidimicrobiales bacterium | reverse complement strand
GACCCGACGGCACCGCGATCGCGGCCGTGCCCGACGAGACCCGCTACTCCACCCACGACCTGCTCGCACTCGAACAGTGGGCCGTCCACCACGCACTCGCCCGCGCCACCGCCGACGTGGCGCTCGTCGACGCCCGATCCGGGGAGCGGGTGCTCGCTGACCGGCCGTCGATGAGCGACGAGCAGGCCGAGATGTTCCGCCGCCTGACCAGCTCGGGGGCTGGCGTCGAGGTCGTGGTCGGCAAGGCCGGCGCCGGCAAGACCTACGCCCTGGACGCCGCCCGCGCCGCCTGGCAGGCCTCCGGCCACCGCGTCACCGGCGCCGCCCTGGCCGCCCGAGCCGCCGTGGAACTCGAAACCGGGGCCGGAATCGACAGCTACACGATCGACCGGCTCCTGGCCGACGTCGAACACCCCGAACACGGCGGCCTCGCCCCCGAAAGCGTGCTGGTGGTCGACGAAGCCGGGATGGTCGGCACCCGCAAACTCGCCCGACTGCTCGACGCCGCCGCGGCCGCGGACGCCAAAGTCGTGCTCGTCGGCGACCCCCACCAGCTTCCCGAGATCGACGCCGGCGGGGTCCTTCGTGGCCTCGCCAACCGGCTGGAAGCCATCGAACTGACCGACAACCGCCGCCAGATCCACGGCTGGGAACGCGACGCACTCGACCAGCTCCGCGACGGCGACCCCACCGCAGGCCTGGCCGCCTACACCGACGCCGGCCGCATCCACATCGGCGAAACCGTCGACGCCGCCCGCGAACAGCTCGTCGGCGACTGGTGGCACGCCCGCACCGAAGACGGCATCGACGGGGTAATGGTCGCACTTCGCCGCAGCGACGTCGATGACCTCAACACCCGCGCCCGGACCCGGGCGGCCGCCACCGGCGAACTCACCGGCCCTGAACTCGTGGCCGGCGGACGCACCTTCCAGGTCGGCGACCGCATCGTGTGCCTGCGCAACGACCGCCGTCTCGACGTCGTCAACGGCACCCGCGGCGACGTCGTCGCCATCGACAACGACACACGGACCCTCACCGTCCAACCCGACAACAGCGACCGCCTCGTCAAGATCCCGGCGGCCTACCTCGACGCCGGTCACGTCGACCACGCCTACGCCATCACCGGCCACAAAGCCCAAGGGCTCACCACACAGGCCACCTGGGTACTCGGCTCCGACGCGATGTATCGCGAGTGGGGCTACGTCGCACTCTCCCGCGGCAGCCACACCAACCACCTCTACGTCGTCGCAGGCCACGACCTCGACGCCGCAGCACACCAGCCCGTCCTCGAAGCGGCCGACCCCGTCCGCCGGCTCGTCGCCGACCTCCGCCGATCCCGCGCACAACACCTCGCGATCGACCACACCGACGAGCGTCTCGTCGCGCTCACCGACGACCAGCTGCGTGACCACCTCGACCGGCTCCGACACCGCCTCCTCGACGCAGCCGGCGACGGGCAGCAGCGGCAAGCCGACCGGCTCCGGAGCCGCCAAGAAGAGTTTGCCGACAAGGTTCGCACGCTCAGCAACCAGCTGACGGATGTCGAAGCGGACAAGCCGCGACGTCGCCGCCAGGACGCGATGCAGCAACACGCAGCACGTCTCATGACCCTGCTCGACCTGCACGAGCGGCAGCTGGCAGACGTCACGTCGCTCCTCGCCGACGCCCCGTCTGACCGCGACCAGACCCCCGTCCACGCGGCGGCCCATGCCTTCGAGGAAGCCGACCTCGAACTGCAACGTCGGGCAACCCGACGTGGTGCCCGAGCCGTCCACGCTCCCACCACAGCTGTAGTGGAGCCCCTTGGGCCGCGCCCCGACACACCGGCTGCCCGGCGTCGCTGGACCGACGCCGTCACCGCAATCGAGCACTACCGCGGCACCTGGGGCATCGACGACGACTCCGTTCTCGGTCCCCCACCGGACGACCTGACTCAACGACGCCACCGCGACGCCGTGCAGGCCCTCCTGCCGGATCCGCAGGACCGCACCCCACAACGGAGTGACCTGACCTCGGCAAGTCGCGAACCTCACAGTCGGGAACTGGCATGAGCACGCCAAGCCCGGCCACCGTTCGTGACCCGGCCCCTCGCGCCCAAGAGCAGCCCACGCCGCCGGCCGCGCCATCAACGGGACAGGTCGAGGCCATCGTGCGCCACATCGCGCAGACCTACCTCGAGGTCGAACGCGGCCTCCGGCCACCCCAACATCTCGAACCACACCTCACATCCGACGCCTACAACCGGCTGCGACGCCGGCCCCGCCAGTCATTCGCGAGAGGCGGGCCGGTCGGACCGCGAGACCTCGGGCCAATCAGCTCCACGACCTATTCGGACGCCGGGCGCGTGTTCGCGTCACTCACCGCCCGCGAACAGGACGATCGATGGAGCGGCCTCCTCCTGCAGCTCCAGCGGCTTGAGACCGGTCGGCTCGTGGTCGCCGAACTGCAGCGGGTCCCTCCCCGCCCGCAGGCGCGCCTACCCGAGCCGCGCCGCGAGCGCAGTCTCGACGAACGGATCCAGTGGGTCGAAGAAGAACGAGATCTCGTAGAAGCCGCGCTCCTGGCCGAACGCGAGCACCCGCTTACGGGTCGTGGCGATCACCTGTGGGCACCCGACCCAGTCGGACCGGCCGCGACGCACGCCTCCCGAATCGCAGAACTGGACCATGAACTCGCAATGCTCCATGCCCAAGGGCAAGGTCGACAAGCCGTAGAGGCGCACGCACACGTCATCGAGCCGGCCCAACCCGACTACATCACTAAGCTGATCGGTCCCCGCCCCCCAGAAGGCTGGAGCCGCCTGCAATGGGACTCAGCCCACGACGCCATCGAGGACTATCGCCGACGCCACGACATCACCGACGACACCGCCCTCGGACCTCCATCTGCCAACGCACGCCAGCAGAATGCCCGCAACGACGCAATCCGAGTGCTTCGACGGACGCAGTCCATCCTCCGCACCAGCCGGGAGGGGCCGTGGATCGACCACGAGGCCAGATTCGTCAGCGGCCCAGCGAAACCGCCCAGCG
>JBPCMH010000141.1:0-4909 GCA_051002495.1 Acidimicrobiales bacterium | reverse complement strand
CATGTCCCCACACCCTGGCTGACTCTCAGGGAGCAAATCCCACGCCACGCCCGGCAAGGACGCTGGCGAAGACGGCAGGGCGATCCGTGATGACGCCATCGACGCCGAGGTCGATCAGGTCGCCCATGTCGGCTTCGTTGTTGATCGTCCAAACGTGCACCGCCAACCCGTGATCATGGGCGCGAGCGACGAACGCTTTATCGACCACGGTGATTTCCTCGAACCGGTATGGCACCTGCAGCGCGATGTGGCGCGATGCCGGTGGAGGATCGCCGGCCCTGACCGCTTGGTAAAAATCGTAGGTGGACTGTGTCCCCATCGACGTATGGAACTCCGGCGCATAGGCGGAAAACGCGTCGGTGGCCGCGTCGTTGAACGACGCCACAATGACATCGTCCGATCGATTGTGCCGGCGCAGCGCGTCGGCCAGGAGGGCCTCGTATGGCTCAACATCCGGCGCGGTCTGCTTGATGTCGAAGTTCAGATAGACACCAGGGAAGGCTTCGAGGACCTCATCGAGCGGAGCGACCCCGAACCGACGGTCGGCCGGCGCCAATCCGCGGTGCACGTAGGAGCTCTCATCGGCGTGGTGGTCGACGTCGCTCCCGCCAACCCACCAGTACGCGTTGTCGAGGCTCGCCACCTCGCTCAACGTCAGGGAGGCGATGGCGCCTTGGCTCTGCGTGGTGCGGTCAACCGTGGCGTCGTGGCACACGACGAGCCGACGATCTGAGGTGCAGTGCACGTCGAGTTCGATGGCGTGAGCCCCGGAGGCGACCGCCTTGTCCATGGCATGGAGCGTGCTCGACGGCCCTTCCCATGCACCGCCTTGATGGGCCCAGTTCAGGACTCGGCGGGTCAGCCAGGGGTTGCTCACCCGGACGAACCTAGCGGTGAGGTCAGCCGAGGATCGGCTTGACCAGCGTGGCCAGCGAGACGAGTGGCCTGGCCCCGAGGTGGGAGATCACCTCGGCCGCGGCGATGGCGCCCAACCGCCCACAGGTCTCAAGATCGAGGTCGTTACACAGGCCGAACAGAACACCAGCGGCGTAGAGGTCGCCAGCCCCGGTCGTGTCGACCACCTCGGTTGCCTCGGCGGCCACCGCGACCAACCTGCCGCGGCTGGCCAGGACCGAGCCCTCTTCGCCGCGGGTGACAGCAGCAATGTCGCAACTTGCAGCCACCTCCGCGACGGCGGCCTCGAAATCGTCGGTCTCATACAGCGAGCACAGCTCAGCCTCGTTGGCGAACAGGATGTCGATCGGGCCGGCGATCAGGTCGCGAAACTCGGCTCGGTGTCGGTCGACGCAAAAGGGGTCAGACAACGTGAAGGCAACACGGCCTGCCCCGCCATGCGCGGCCGCCATGGCGGCGCGCAGCGCGTCCTTGGTCGACGGTTGGTCCCAGAGATAGCCCTCGAGGTAGGTGATGGCGGCCCCGCCAACCAACGACTCGTCGATATCGTCGACGGTGAGCTGCGACGCGACGCCAAGGTGGGTGTTGAGCGTGCGCTGCGCGTCAGGGGTCACCAGAACGAGGCAGCGGGCGGTGCCATCCCCGCCCTCGGCCACATTCGGCTCGAACACGACTCCGGCCGCCCGGATGTCGTGGGTGAACACCTCGCCAAGCGCGTCGTCACCGACCTTGCCGACAAAGGCTGCGCTCCCGCCGAGCGACGCCACGCCAGCGGCCGTGTTTGCTGCCGATCCGCCAGAGCACTCCGTGCCAGGCGACATCGCGGCGTAGATCTCCTCAGCTCGCGCCCGGTCGGTGAGGGCCATGGTTCCCTTCACCAGGCCCAGCCGGTCGAGGAGCTCGTCATCTTCGCGGGTCAGCACGTCGACTATGGCATTGCCAATGGCCACAATGTTGGTCACGACGGGCGACGCTAGCGGCCGGAGGTTCGCTCCAATCGCTGGCGACTGTTCGATAGCCTCAGTGAAGGCTGCGACACGACGGATCAGTTACTTGATCGATCCGGACGGCAACGTGGCCCGCTTCTACGCTGTGACCGACGTGAATGCTCACCCCGAAGAGGGACTAAGCGACCTGCACCGCTTACAAGCAGACCGCTAAGCCCATCGATCGGGTCAACCCCCGAGGAACCAAGTGACCGACCAGCCCGACGAATACCGCCTGTCCCGCAACGTTGTCCCGAGCCGCTACGAGATCAGGCTCGAACCCGATCTCACGGCGCACGCCTTCGCAGGAGAGGTGCGCGTCGCCGTCGACATCAGCAACTCCACCCAGATCATCGTTGTCAACGCATTGGAACTTGAGATCCAGCAGGCCACAGTCGAGCTCGACGGCGAGAAGATTCCTGCCACGGTCTCTTACGACGCCGAACGGGAGCGGGCCACGTTCGACTTCGGTCGGGAAGTCGCCGCCGGACCGGCCACGCTGTCCTACGGCTTCACCGGGATCCTCAACGACAAGCTGGCTGGCTTCTACCGCAGCACCTTCCGGGATGCTGACGGCCGCGACCGAGTGATCGCCACTACCCAGATGGAATCAACGGATGCTCGGCGCGCTTTCCCGTGCTGGGACGAGCCCGACTTCAAGGCATCGTTCAAGGTCACGCTCGTCGTCGACCCAGATTTGATGGCCGTCGCCAACGGCGCTGAGGAGTCATCAGAGATCGTCGACGGCAAGAAGGTCGTCACCTTCACCGAGACCATGAAGATGTCGACCTACCTCGTCGCGTTCGTGGTCGGACCGCTCGAGGCAACCGAAGCGGTGGATGTCGATGGCACGCCGCTTCGGGTGGTCCATGTTCCTGGCCGGGCACACCTGGCCGACTTCGCCCTTGATATCGGAGCCCACGCGCTGCGGTACTTCGCCGAGTACTTCGGCAGCCCGTATCCCGGCGACAAGCTCGACTTGATCGCGCTGCCCGACTTCGCTTTCGGAGCGATGGAGAACGTCGGGGCCGTTACGTTCCGCGAGACCGCTCTCCTGGTCGACCCCGAGACCGCATCGCGGCTCGACCGGGAGCGGGTGGCCGACGTGGTCGCCCACGAGATCGCGCACATGTGGTTCGGCGACCTCGTCACCATGAAATGGTGGAACGGCATCTGGTTAAACGAGGCCTTCGCCACGTTCATGGAGTTGCTGTGCGTCGACTCCTATCGGCCGGAATGGGACCGCTGGGTGTCCTTCTCCACCGGTAGAGCCTCGGCTATGACCACCGACTCGACTGCACACACCCGTCCGATTGAGTTCCCGGTTGTCGCACCCGCCGAGGCCGACGGCATGTTCGACGTGTTGACCTACCAAAAGGGTGCATCAGTCGTTCGGATGCTCGAGCGGTACCTCGGTGAGGACCGATTCCGCGACGGCATCCGGCTCTATATGTCGAAGCATGCTTATGGCAACACCGAGACCACCGATCTGTGGGACGCGATCGAAGAGGCAACCGGAGAACCCGTCAGAGCCATGATGGACAGTTGGATCTTCCAGGCTGGGCACCCCGTGGTCTCGGCCAGCCTCGGGAGCAAGGGCGACACGCTCGAGCTCGAGCAGCGCCGTTTCCGCTACACACCTAGCCCCGAAGATGCTGAAGTTCTCTGGAAGGTTCCGGTGATGGTCCGGGTCTCGGTCGACGGCGTCACAGCCGAGCACCGAGAGATCTTGTCTGAGGCACGTGGCGCCATCGATCTCGGGGGCAAGCCTGATTGGGTTGTCGTCAATGCTGGGGGCTCCGGCGTCTACCGATCCCGGTACGACGCGGAGTTGCTGGCCGCCGCTACCGCCGACCTCGAAGGGCTCACCGCGATCGAGCGATTCAACCTGGTGAGCGACACTTGGGCCGCGGTGCTCGCCGGACAAAGCCCGGCCACCGACTTCCTCGACCTCGTGCGGGCGTTCACGATGGAACCCGATCCGAGCGTGTGGGCCGCCGTTCTGGGCCCACTCGAGCTGACGGACCGGGTGCTGGGCGAACACGCCGGCCTGCAGGCGATGGTGCGGGGCCTGGTCTCCCCAGGCGTCGATCGGGTCGGCTGGGTGAAGGCCGCAGGCGAGCCGGAGAAGATCGGCACTTTGCGGGCAGCCCTCATCGGAGCGCTCGCTGGGATTGGCGCCGACGCCGACGCGAGATCGCGGGTGCTCGCGCTCCATGCGAGTTACCTGAACGATCGCTCGTCCGTCGATCCCGACCTCGTCGCGACCGCGGTGTCGGTGACGGCGAGGGCCGGCGGCGAATCCGATTTCCAGTCGTTCCTCGATCGGTTCCGCAACCCCATTTCTCCGCAGGAAGAGGTCCGGTACCTGTACGCGCTGGCCGCGTTCCGCAACCTCGGACTCGCCCAGCGAACGCTCGATCTCGCCGTCGACGAGGTCCGTTCGCAGAACGCGCCGTATCTCATCGGCTCAGTCCTGGCCAACCCCGCTGCTGGGGGCATGGCATGGGAGTGGCTGGAAGAGCGCTGGCCCGAGTTGCTCGACCGCTTTCCCGTCAACAGTCACGCTCGGATGCTCGACACCGTGTCTCAGCTGTTTGTTGAGCCCGGCCTGGCCGATCGCGTCAGTGCCTTTTTGGCCGCCAACCCGATCAAATCCGGACAGCGCACCGTCGAACAAGCCATTGACCGGCTGGTCGCGCACGCCGCCTTCGCCGAGCGCGAGCGCGAGCGGCTCTCGTCGGCATTGAGTTGAGCCTGGCCGCGCTATCGGTCTTCGCGGTCGAGGACACGACCGCACAGATCACGTGGCGATCGCTTCCGCGCGGTCCTGTCACCCTGGAGGCCGGGGCTTCGATCGTGACGGTCGAGGGCACGCTGACACCTGGGGCAGTAATCATCGATGGGCTCACCCCCGACACTGACCACCTGCTCGTGGTCACTGCCGCTGGTCGGCGGCTCGGCACCGAGAGGTTTCAGACGCTGCCCGCGCTGGATGGGCCGGAGCT
>JBPCMH010000140.1:0-3324 GCA_051002495.1 Acidimicrobiales bacterium | reverse complement strand
GATTCGACCCAGTCGGAACGGCACTACAGCTACAGTCCTTGCTTCGCGGCGCTTCCGACTTGACGTGGTTGGTCCAGCTCGAGAGAGTCGTGCGATGGATCGTCACGTCTCTGTGCAGCCGTCGGCGGATGAGATCAAGATGTTGCTCGACGCCCTCGACGACCATGAATACTGGCGACTCGGCGATGACCTACCGAAGAACGATGGGTTGGTGTTCATTCCCGGTGACCTCCCTCCTGACGAGGACCGCTACTCGGGACCCCGACCAGACATCAAGCCCGAAGCCGCTGTGAAGATCGCAGCAATCCGACGATGTCGTGCGCTCGCCGAACAACTGAGAGCACTGATCTGAAGCGCGCGGCGCTCCGGCACGGCGTTTCGGTCAGACTCGAACGGTCGATTGGAACGAGCGATACGCACTTTGCTTGGAGGATTGTGAGCTTGTCGCCGAACGGCGGTCTCGAACCTCACAGGAGCCACTTCTCTTGTGTCGGTCAGATTCCCTGCGGTGACGTCGGCGGGGTCACGCTCGCCGTAGTCGGCGACGGGCCGGCGGGTCCAGGTGCGGTAGGTGTGCTGGGTGCCCTCGGCCATCAACGCCAGCGGGCCGGCCTCGTACAGCTCGACCGCGTCCGACAACTTCACCCCCGCCGACACCGCGGTAGAACCGACTGGTGGAGCGGTGTCGGCCCTCAGGCGCAGAAATTCCAGCACCCGCCCGACGTGGCCGCGTCGCCGGAGCCGTTGGCAGCGGTGAGCACGTCGAGCGCGAACCCCGGATCGGCCAGCGCGTCGCAACCCCGTTCGGCGCCGACCCGCTCGACGACACCGACGACGCCCAGCAGCGGTCGGCCGAGATCGTCCAGGCAGGCCAGCTCGGGCCGGGCCCGCCGGCACAGCTCCACCAAGGTCATGGTGGCGGTCATCGGGAGATCACCTCCCAGCGGCGGGCGAAGTCCTCCACCGGCATGACCAAGATCCCACCCGCCTCGGCGGGGAACGCGACAACCTCGAACCGGTTCGGGTCCTCGACGGCCAGCCAGGTGCGGGCCCGGTGGTCGAGCATCACCCGGCCCCGCCGGTCGAGCCCAGTCCGGCTGCGGTAGGTCAGCCGCCCGAGATCAGGTGCCCGGACACCCGCCGGGCCGATCCAGCACCCGGCTGCGAACCCGGCGACGACCTCGAGGGTCTCGTCACGACACAGCAGCTCACGTAGCCGGCCCAGCGTGAGGCCGCCGCGCACCGGGATGCCAATCGGGACCAGCTCGGTTCGCGGGGCGTCGGCGAGCTCCGCGGCGGCGTTCATGAGCAGCTCGGCGAGGGGGGCGCCGACAGCCGGCGACGGGGTGCGGGTGTGGGCAGACATCTCCGCCCACAAAGTGCGTCAGTGGCGTCCCCGTTGGGGACACCACTCCGCCGGGTATTTCTTGGGTTCTTGCCCACATCGGCCCAAGAAATGCGTGTCGGAGGGGGGATTCAAACCCTTACTCCACCGCCGCTCGGGAAGCGGACGACCTCGGCAGGCGCCGACCCCAGCAGCCGCCGGCCCCGCCGACGGGTCCTCACCTCCTCGACGTCGAACTCGGTGTGTTCGACCTCCTCGGCG
Organism: Acidimicrobiales bacterium; assembly: GCA_051002495.1. Lineage (GTDB taxonomy): Bacteria > Actinomycetota > Acidimicrobiia > Acidimicrobiales > CADCTF01 > JBPCMH01. Next base: position 1,718 of record JBPCMH010000140.1, on the reverse strand, counting down.
ATGATGTCGAAGTCGTCGGCGGCCAGCGACCGCCCGGCGGCGGTCCTGTAGGTTCTCGGCTTCGTCATGAGTCATCCTCCCCACTCGGGAGTGGGTCATAGAAGGCGCGGCGGAGCGGCATCGCGTGGATCACGATCGGCGCTCGCTCGGAGAACTCCAGCCAGATGATCTCGAGGAGGTTGCGGGCCTTGTCCGGCCCGACCGCAGTACGCGAGGCGGGTCGTCCAGGCGATCAGCCGGGCAAGCTCGGCGTCAGACGGAAGCCGTACCGGCACGACATCCCCCGAACCCCGGCTCAGACAAGCAGGCCCGCCGTGACGGAAGCTGCGGCAGGGGGACAAATAGCGAGTCACCGCTCGCTGACTCGTGCGTGGCCCTGTTCGTCTTGGCGCGCTGGAGTACCCGAACCGCAGTCGTCGCCGACCTCGACAATGACGAGATTTCGGTCACGTCCGTGGGGTGGCCTTACCGTGTCGGATCAGAGACGCCGAACGGGCTTCCGGTCTTGGTGCCGCCGCGGCCGAGGCGGAGTCGGTCGAGCGGAGCCAGCGTGCGACGAGGGCCAACACGATGCCGGTGTGGATGAATCCGGTCGGGATCCACATGATGACACCGGCGAGTTGTTGGTCAGCAAGTGGATCGAGTCCCCAACCGGTCGCAGCGTCCGCATACGGCTTGTACCAGACGAGGTGAGAGAACGTCATCAGCATCGACAAAACGATGCCCTGCAACGTCAGCGTGAACACGGCGAGAACGGCGAGGCCGGGAGCGAGTCGAGCCCGGACCGGCCCGAGGATCACGGTCCAGAACAACAGTGCGGCACCTAGGAAGCTGCCGTGTTGCGCCGCATGGGCGAAATCGTTCTCGATCGCCAGGGCGTACAGCGCCGATGAGTGCCACAGCCAGATCACTGCGACGAAGAGCAGCCATCGGACGGTCGGGCTCCGGAGCCGGGACATGACACGCACGTCGAGTCCGCTCGAACGGCGCACGGTGACGAAGCGCCGCCGCAGCGTGACCGGTAGGCCGCGCAGCAGCGCAGCACCCGGCGCCGCCCATGCGATCAACGGTGCGACGACGGCGGTGAGCAGCACGTGTTGCACCATGTGCCCGGAGAGCAGGATCCCGCCGATCGCATCGATCGGCGACAGCAGGGCAATGACGACGACGACGAGCCCAGCCAGCATTGCCGATCCGCGTCGGGCCCCGTCCTGCGCGAAACGCCAACCCTGCCAGTACGTCCAACCGGTCACAGCCAGCACAGCGATGATTCCGACGTCGAACGACCAGGCTGCGAGCGCATCGTGGGGCAGCAACGGACCCTCCCGATGGGCGATGACGGGATTGCCCATCGTCACCTGTCCGACTTCGCCGGGAACGATCACGGGCTGCACACCGGAAGGGCGAGAATCGGAAGTCCGACGAGCAGGATCGCGACGGCCGACAGTGCTGCGAGCAGCGCGCCGACCCGCAGGAGTCCGGGTGCGTCCGGCCGGTTCTGGCGAACGCGACAGACGACACCAGCAACTGCGGCGAGGAGGACCCCGACGACCGTCGCGAGAACGATAAAGACGCCGGTTCCTGCTGGGCTGATGAACGTCATGTCGGACGTGCCTTCGGCCGCGCACGCCGCTTCGGCGGCCAGATAGACCGCAAGAAAGTGGACGGCCCACAGGGCCGGCCCGGCGAGCACGAGCAGCCACAGTCCGACCGTGCTC
>JBPCMH010000139.1:0-4099 GCA_051002495.1 Acidimicrobiales bacterium | reverse complement strand
GGAGAACTTCACCGCGTTCTCGAGCAGTTGAGCGAGGATCTGATCAACGAGATCGATCTCAGCCGCCACCATGACCTGGCCCTCGCCGGCAAAGCTGACGATGTGGTCGGTGCTGGCGTCGTAGGCGTTCGCAGCGTCGCGGCAGATGGCAACCAGATTGGTTCCGGGGTGCCCGATGGGCTCGGCGACGCCGAACTGCAACTCGGCCATCAGCCGTTCGGCTTGACCGACCATGGCCTCGGCCCTGGCTCTGATCGTGGCAATCCCGTGGCGCTTGTTTTCCTCGCTGAGCCGGTCCCAATCAACATCGAGCGTCTTGGCCCAACCAGCGATGATCACGAACGCAGTCTTGAGCCGATGGTCGATCGCCGCGATCTGCAGGCGCCTGTCATCATCGGCTGGCGAGCCCACCTCGGCCAGAGAACCGGCGTCGCTCGTGGAGAGCACCTCGACCAGATCCGCTTCGTCTCGTTCCACCATGTGGCCTGACCCCGCCGTTTGTTGTATTGCTGCCCCAGTGATTGCTCGGCCCTCCCGCCGTTGTCCTTCGATCTTGCCTCCTGCCGTCGAAGGGCGGAATAGCCCAGTCTGACCATTTCGCGCCTGGTCACTTTGGCCGCATTCGGGTGATCAGGGTGCCGGGAGTGGCAACGGCGATTACCGTCCGTCGAGCCGGATGCCGGCACAGGGGGAAGCGCAATGTCAGACAAGGGTCGAGTCAGGATCGAAGAGAACGTGGTCTACGGCACCGGCGGTGGCCGAGACCTGCAGTGCGACGTGTTCCACCCGCCGGGCGAGGTCGCGGGAGCTCCCGCGGTGGTGCTCGTGCATGGCGGGAGCTGGCGCAACGGTGACCGCACCCAGCTCCGCGGGTACGGCGTGCTTCTCGGGCGGGAAGGTTACGTGTGCGTGGCGCCGGAATACCGCCTTCTCGGTGAATCGGTTTGGCCGGCACAGATTCACGACGTGAAGGCGGCGATCCGGTGGGTCAGAGCCAACGCAGCCGAACTCGGGGTCGACCCGGAGCGCATCGCGATCGAAGGCAACTCAGCTGGCGGCCATTTGGCCCTGCTCGCCGCCGGTACGCCCGACGACCCCGCGTTCGAGGGCGACGGTGGCAACGCTGGGGTCTCGACCCGTTTGGCTGCTGCCATCGGGGTGTACCCGCCGGTGCTGTTCTCCCACGGCGCCTACGAAGACGGCGCGGTGCCGATCCTCGCCCTGTCTGACCCCGACCCCGGATCGGTTGAATTGGCCGCGGCGGCCAGCCCGCTGAGCAGGGTCAGCGCGGAGTATCCGCCGACCATGTTGGTGCACGGCACGGCCGATCAGACCGTCCCCCGGGCGGCCAGCATCCGCATGTACGAGCGGCTGCTCGAGGCTGGAGTGTCGGTCGACCTGCACATGTATGCCGACCAGCCCCACGCCTTCGATGCCCAACCAGAGTTCGGGCGCCAATGCGCGGCCGAGATGCTGCTCTTCCTCAACCGCTACGTGCGCAACGCCACGCCTGCCGCGCCTGCCGCGGCCGTCACGACCTCAGCCTGAGCGCCTGCCGGCTTTGACACCAGGAACGTGACCAAAAGCGGACCAATCCTGGTGTCAAAGCCGGGTGGTGGCCGGGTTGCACCGGCGCGTGTGGGTCCGTCGCCGTGCCGCCGGCGCGTGACGGGCCCGGGCCACCGGCGCGGTTTCGCGGGGATCAGCGGTAATCGGGGTTCGGGAAGTCGAACCGACAGCCGGCGTCCCACTCCGAGCGCTGGTTGCCATGGGCGGGGATGCCGCCGGCTTCCTTCAGCATCCGGGCCAGGTGCATCAGGTTCCAGGTCATGAACGTGGTGTTCCGGTTGGTGAAGTCGTTCTCCGGCCCGCCCGAGTCGGGGTCGAGATAGCTGGGGCCAGGCCCCGCCTCGCCCAGCCAGGCCGCATCCGCCTGGGGCGGGATGACATAGCCGAGGTGTTGCAGGGAGTAGAGGACGTTCATGGCGCAGTGCTTCGCGCCGTCCTCGTTGCCGGTCACCAGGCAGCCGCCGACCCGGCCGTAGTAGGCGTATTGGCCCGCTTCGTTGAGCTGGCTGGAGTTGCCGTAGAGCCGCTCGATGACGCGGGTGCAGACCGACGACTTCTCACCCAGCCAGATGGGCGTGCCCAACACGAGGATGTCAGCAGCCATGACCTGTTCGAAGAGGCCCGGCCAGCCGTCAGTGTCGAAGCCGTGCTCGGTCATGTCGGGGTACACGCCGGCCGGAAGGTCATGGTCGACGGCCCTGATCTCGTTCACGGTCACGCCGTTGGCGGAAAGGATCGCCTTGGAAATGTCGATCAGCCCTTGAGTGTGTGACATCTGGGGCGACGGTTTCAGCGTGCAGTTGATGAAGAGCGCGGAGAGATCGGTGAAGTCCCAGGTGCTCGAATCACAGTCGGCCTGCTGCTTTTCGTTGAGGGTCATGGCGAAACGGTAGATCGTTGTTGGTTCTTATCTTTCGCCGACAGCCAGATCCCTCTGCGGACAGCGAGATCCCTCTGCGGACGGCCAGATCTTCTACGGGCGGCCAGAATCGCAGCATGCGGTTCACGGCCAGCCGAGCCTTCGACGTTCAGGGGTCAGCCGACGACGTCTGGCGCCGCATCGCTGACGTGCCCAGTTATCAGCGGTGGTGGCCATGGGTGACGGTTCGAGGGAGTGACCGGTTGCGGGTCGGCGAGCCGATGCAGATTTCGGTGCGATCGCCGCTGGTGTACCAAGTTCGCTTCACCGCCACACCGTCGATCTTGGCCGACGGCGAAGCAGTGGAGGTCGCTGTCGCGGGCGACATCGTCGGGAGCGGATCGCTTCGCAGCAGTGCCGGACAACCGGGTTATCGCCTCATCGAGGTCGGTTGGAACGTCGAGGTCGCCAGGCCATCGTTCCGCATGTTCGGCCGCGTGGGCCGCCCGGTCCTGGAGTGGGCCCACAACCGGGTAGTCGACAAGGCCATCCGCCAGTTCACGAACGGACCGGCCCCGACCTCTGCCGTGGGGACGGGGCACCGCATTGCCCGAGCCGCGGTGGTGGCTGGCATCGTCTCGGGCGCCCCGTCGACCGCGCACGCACTGCTGACCGGGAGGTCACCATTCGCCGCCGCTCGGGCTGCTGGCGAAGTCTTCGGACGGCCTGGCCTGATGCGTGGCGCGGCCGCCCATGCCACGGTGTCGGCCTTCTGGACCACGGTGATCGCTGGCCTCATGCGCGTTCCCCCCTTCGGACGGCGGCCGGTGCGAGTTGGTGCCCTCGCCGGCCTCGCGATCGCTTGGCTCGATCTTGGGGTTGTGGCTCGCCGCTCTATGCCTGCGATAGGTCGGCTCCCGCAAGGCCCGCAGGTCGCGGATCACATGCTCTTCGGCGTGGTCGCGGCGGTCTTTGTGGTCCGGCGTTGACCATCCGCCCATCAAAGCCGACGGCCACGATCCACGCCTGGGCGGCGCGCTGGGTTAGTTTGAGGTGACAAAAGGGAGGGCCCGATGCCCGACAAGTCCCCGCAGAAGCCGAGCGGCAAGAAAGCCGGCAAGACGCTCAAAGAGAAGCGTGAAGCCAAGAAGTCAAAGAAGGAAGCCGGAAGAGACTTCGGTAGTAAGTAAGAGTCGGTGTTGACCCAATCGTCCTCGACGATCGCTTTGCGGGCCCCGGGCTTGCGGGCCGCTGGCCGCTGGGCGAGCGCGGCGACGGTCTCGCGCGGGTTAGCCGTCGGCGCTACCGTCGTCCGGCATGGACCGCCTGCTGATGTATCACAACCCTGGTTGAAGCAAGTCACGCGGCGCAGATGAAATCCTGCGCGAGCGCGGCGTCGAGTTCGACGTCATCTACTACTTGAAGACGCCGCCTGCCCGGGCCGACTTGGAACGCATCCTCGACCTGCTCCCGGATGAGCCGACCGCGCTGATCAGGCGCGACAAGTCGTTTGAGACCCTGGGCCTCACCGAAGCCGATTGTCAGGCCCGTGAGCAAGTGGTTGACCTGCTGCTGGCCCATCCTGAGTTGATGCAGCGACCGGTGATCATCCGCGGCGACCGCGCCGTGATTGCTCGGCCGGCTGAGAAGGTGCTCGAGCTGCTCTAGGAC
>JBPCMH010000138.1:0-3069 GCA_051002495.1 Acidimicrobiales bacterium | reverse complement strand
CAGCTGATGCTGAGGATCGATCGAAGGTCAGGGCCATCAACCCGTAGGAGTCGACTAGAAGTCCGAGTTGGCCAGGCGAGAGCTCCGCGAAACTCGAGACCCGGCCGGCCATTCGCACCTTGTCGAGCCCCCACGTCACCCGCACTGGGGTGCCGAGTCCGTCGATCTCGTCAGGCCCGATGTTGAGTTGGATGTTGCCGAAGTGATCAACCCAGAGCACCTCGGCTTGCACGCGACCCTCCTCGACGTTGGGCAGCGGCACCATGCCCGGCAGGAGCGTGATCGGGTCGATCTCCGGTCCGAGCTCGGCCATGTCGACGCCGTTGCACAGATGGGCTGCGGCCGGACCGAACACGTCGCGACCGGCAAAGGTCGGTCCGGGAGCTGGCAACTGGTGGTCGGTGCTGGTGAGCACCACAGCTCGTCCTGCCCCGCCGGTCATGGCCACGGCCGGCGCCAGCAGCCCGTTGTCGGGTCCGACCAGAATGCCGTCACCCCCGCTGACTTCCACCGCCACGGCTCGTCGGGACGTGCCAACGCCTGGGTCGACCACGGCCAGAACCACACCATCGGCGACGTACTGGATGGCCCGCACCAGCGTGAGGCTGCCGGCCCTGATGTCGTGGGCTGGCACCTCGTGGGTCAGGTCGATGACCTGGGCATGCGGGGCGATAGATCGGACGACCGAGCGCACGACGCCCGCGAACTCGTCCGCGGTGCCGTAGTCGGACAGGAACGACACGGTGTCGTAGCGGCGGGCCATGGCCGCGTCACGCTACTGGCCAGCAGTTGGGCTCAGGCCGAGGCGGTGTACGCGTCGTCGAGGTAACGATCGACGTCACGCTGGGCGATCCGGTACGACTTGCCCACCCGGGCCGCGGGCATATCTCCCGCGTTGATCAACCGATAGACGGTCATATTTGACACCCGCAACAGCGACGCGACCTCAGCCACCGTCAGGAAGGCCGGGCGATCAGCGCCAGCCGGTTCATTTGCCATCAGCAAGTACCCCTCTCCGCACTGGCCAGCCTATCCACAGAGCGTGGTGTTGGCAATGGGGAGAAAGTCAACACCCTCTCACCAGGGGTGATGGGTCCACCACGGTGCGTCAGGTCTGGCCTAACTCTTTCGACCGACGGGCGGCGGCGGCGACCGCCTCACCGAACGCGGCCCTGACCCCTCGCTCCTCGAGCACCTGGAGACCGGCTGCGGTGGTGCCGCCTGGTGAAGTCACCGCGGCCCGGAGCGCCTCCGGCCCGTCGGCGGTCTCGACCAACATGCGTGCGGCCCCGAGCAGGGTCTGCAGGGCCAAGGTTCGGCTCGCCTCCCTCGGGAGCCCGGCCAGTACACCGGCTTCGATCAGGGCTTCGGCCACGAGGAAGACATAGGCCGGGCCTGAACCGGACAGGCCGGTGACCGTGTCGAGCAGCGTCTCTGGCACCTCAACCACCGTGCCCACCGATCCCAGCAGGGTGGCGGCCCACGCGAGGTCGTCTGGACCGGCCGCGGTGCCCGGGGCGATGGCGGCCGCGCCCGCTCCGACCAGCGCCGGTGTGTTTGGCATAGCCCGCACGACCGGGATGGCCCCGAGCCACCCTTCGAGCCGCTCGATGGTGATGCCGGCCGCGATCGACAGCACCCGATCGGTGCCGGCCGCGGCGATGGCGGCACACGCTTCGGGAACATCGTTCGGCTTCACTGCGACCACGACACCGGCAGAGGGCGGCACATCCTCCCGGCAATCGACACCCGGAAACCGTTTGGCCAACTCCGCGCGCCGCTCGGCCACTTTCTCCACGACGGCGAGCGATGCTGCGTCGGCCCAGCCAGAGGCGAGGAGTCCGGCTAGGAGCGCTTCGCCCATGCGGCCGCCGCCGACGAGCACCAGGGAGGCTGTCATGGTGCCGAGCCTAGGGAGCCAGGATCAGGCCAGCCAGGATCAGGGCGGCCAGGATCAGGCCAGCCAGGATCAGGGCAAATAGCGGCGCGGGTTCTGCGCGTCGCCGTTGACCCTGGTCTCGAAGTGAAGGTGGGGGCCGGTGGACCGACCGGTGTTGCCCACATAGCCGACCACTTCGCCCTGGCTGACCGACGCACCGTCGCCGACCGCGAGCCGGCTCTGGTGGGCATACAGGGTGGAGAAGCCGCCGCCGTGATCGACGATCACCACATTGCCGTAGCCGCTCATCGAACCGGAATAGATCACGATGCCAGCCTTCGAGGCACCGATGGGCGTACCGGTTGATGCCGAGATGTCGATGCCAGCGTGCTGGCGACCCCAGCGGTAGCCGTACTCAGAGGTCACCGTGCCTCGCACTGGCCAGATGAGACCAGCGCCGGAGACTCGCCCGCCGGTGTCGATAGAGCTGGACCGCGACGCTCGGGCCGCCTGCTCCTTCTGCCTGATGAAATTAGCGATGGCCGCGTCCTGGCTGGCCAACCCGTCGATCTCGGACTGGATCTCGGCGATGCGGGTGTCGAGTGCGGATTGAAGCCTGGCCTTGTCGGCCAACGACGTCTGCAGGCTTCGCAACTGCCCCTCGACAGCCTGTCGCCGCTCGGCCGCGATCCCTCTGGCGCTCTCTGCGGCCGCCTTCTGGACGCCGAGGTCTTCCTTGGCCGCCCGGAGTTGGTCGATCAGGTCGCGGTCATTCGAGACCACCTGAGCGAGGATGGCCCGGCGCCGACCGGCTTCGCCGAGATCCTTGGCGTTCGTGAACTCAGCGAAGGCCTCGCGCTGGGGCCGGATATAGCTGGCCACGGCCCGCTTGACGACGGCGCGGTGCAGCCCGCCGATGCGTGTCTCGGTCGCCTCGATGGCCACGTCGGCGTCGGCAACGGCCTTCTCCGCCGCGGCCACCGCCTGACGAGCGGTCGAGACCTTGGCGTTCTGGGCCCGCACCTGGTTGGCCAGGGCGTCGACAGCCTTCTCCAACTCGACGTCGCTGGCCTTGGCCGACTTGAGCTTGGACGCCGCGCTGGCCTTCGACTTCCGGACCTGCTCTTGGCGGCGGCGAGCGTCGGAAACCGTCTCAGCGTGCGCAGGCGCGGCAACGCCAAGAATCAGGA
>JBPCMH010000137.1:0-3624 GCA_051002495.1 Acidimicrobiales bacterium | reverse complement strand
GTCGCGCAGCGCAAGAACGAGCGCCCCAGCCCGATCGCGAATGTGCGCGTCGCGCAATGCCACCCCGGCGATCGGTGACCCCTCAGGTACCTCGACCTCCTCAAGGCGAAACTCCAGGCTCCCGTCGTGCATCACCACGTCGAGGAACTCCGCAACCTTCGGTTGAATGACGAAGGCAGCCATGCGCGCTCCGCCGATGTCCTGCGGGTTGACGACGCGGTCGGCGCCGGCCCGAAGCAGTTTGGCATCGGTGCCGAGCAGACGAGACCTCGCGACGATGAAGAGATCCTTGCAGAGGGTGCGCCCGCTCAGCGTCACGTACAGGTTCTCGGCGTCGGTGTTGATGGCCGCCACCAGAGCGCGCGCTCGTTCGACGCCGGCCGCCCGCAGGATGTCGTCGTTCGTGGCGTCACCAACCACGTAGGGATACGGGCAGTCCTGGAGGCGTTCGGCCTGGTTGTCCACCACGACGACTGCCGTCCCGGCACCGCTCACGTAGCGGGCCAGGGCACGACCGACGCGGCCCCACCCGCACACCACCACGTGGTCGATCATGGCTTCGATCTGGCGTTCCATTCGGCGCCTCCAGACGACGTTGCTGAAATGACCTTCGATGAGCGTCTCGACGACCGCACCCAGCCCGTAAAGGGCAGTTCCGACGCCACCAAGGATGAGGAAAATGGTGAAGACCTTGCCCCATCCCTCGATGGGCTCGACTTCGCGGAACCCGACGGTAGAAATGGTCGTCACCGTTTGATACACCGCGTTCACGAATCCGAAGCCGAACGCCATGTAGCCAACAGTTCCTGCGACGATCACGGCGAGGACAGCCGCCGACGCGAGCCACAGCCGACGGAACGGGTTCATGACGATCCCAACAAGTCCAGGGCGGCGTTCACAATCGCTTCCGCGCTGGTCGGATCGAAGCGGGCACAACCCACTTCATAGCCGTCCCGATCGAAGGCGTCGGACGTTGGGATGTAGCCGAGGTAGTTGTTGGCGTACCCGGCCACCAGCAACTGGCCGACTCCGGCCCGCTGCTGCAGCGCCCAACCGGTTTCCACGAAGAACTCCCCGGGTAACCCGACGATGGCGAGCTGTGGACCGAACGAGAGCACCTGAACCTCGGCCTTGTGAAACTCCCCCGGTCCGGCCGGCGCCCACTGGCGATAGATGCCCTCCATCTCGAGCCGATTGCGGCGCGCTGTCGCCAACCGGCGCGAGTTGCTTCCCTCCGTCGCGGCGAGGTCCGCTGCGAGGGAAGCCAACTCGGCATCGATCGCCTCAGTCGACGGCATCGGTCTCCGCTCGATCTCGACCAACTCGCTTGAGGTGCGCAGTTCGCTGGGCTCGATCACCCGGCCGTGGCGGTGCGTCACCGCCACCTCCTCTGACCACGACAGGTTGATGACCCGTGGGTGCCTCCCGAGCGCCCGCACTTCCAGCGCCGCCCGCGCCGCTGCGGTCCCGACGATGCCACCGATCCGCTCCACCTCCCGGCGGTCGTGGGCGACCCAAACCGGGTTCACGTCGCCGCACGCTCCCTGGAGATAGATGGCCACGCCACCGACAGCGCGCTCGAGGGCCCGACAAGCCGCGCCAGGGAAATCAGCCGACAGGCTGAGGTTGTCGGACTCGAGCACCGTGGCGTGGCACGCGTAGTTCATCAGCGACGCAACCGGAGATCCGTCTGGCCGCTCGGCGACCACCACTCGGAGGACGCTGTCGAGGGGCCCGACGGGATGGCGCCGGTTCCTGCCGATGGACTCGAGCTCGACGTCCGTCGTCTTCAGGGTGACCGGCTCGATCCGTTCGATGCACTGGCCGACCAGGGTGGCGATCCGGTCGACGGTGGTCGCAATCCACTCAGGGTCATCGCCGGTCACGGCCGAGGCCGGGCCGGCGTGGGTGTGGGTGGCCGCAATCAGAACGGCGGTGGGCGAGAGTCCGGTCTTCGACGCGATCGCCTGCCGCGCTGGCTCGACGATGCGCCGGCTCACCCCCAGCAGGTCGCACACGACCACCGCGACGTGTTCGCCGTCAAGTTCGAAGACCGCTGCCCTGGCCAGCAGCGGGTCAGCCACCGCGTCGGAGGGATCGGTGCGAGCTCCGTACCCTCCGAGCACTGTTCCCACTGGTGGCGTGATGTCGGCTCGGCCAGCGGCGGCGCGGACGGTCACGGGACGGGTACCGCAACCAGTTCGACCCCACGAGCTTCAACTGCCCGGCGAACCTCAGTCGAACACAGCGCATCGAGGTCGGAGGCGCGGTACGGAACAGCCCATGATGCGTCGTCCGCGTCGGGTGAGGTGATGGCGGCTAGTTCTTCAGTGGGCAACGCGGGGTGCGTGCAGAAGAGGTGGATTCCCGGCGCCAACTGTTCGATCTGGGCGACCAGCCACGCCGTCTTGTCCGCACCTCCCTCCGCGCTGACAAACGTGATGGACGTGAAGTCGTGGGTCGCCGAGCCGATCGGATACAGGAACGGTGTCGAGGTCGCGGCACACGTGCGCTCTACGACGCTGCGGGGCACCGCGCCCATGTGCGGGTCCAAGTGGATTGGCGATCCGAAGGATCGGCGGAACCGTTCGACCTGGGCTGTTGTCTCGATCACCGCTTCGTCGCGGTCGACGTGCTCCATGACGTCGGCGACCGTCCGACGCAACGTGCCGTCGTCGCCGCAGAGCGACGCGCCCGGCGTGAGCGGACCCCACCGCAGGTTCTCCCACTCACAGGTGAGGGTGAGGTGCACGCCGCACGGGATGTCGTGACGGCTGGCGAGCGCTGCGGCTTCTGCGAACCACGGCGTGGGCGGCATGGCGGTGGCTTGGGTGACGATTCCTTCGTTGAAGGCGGTGACAATGCCCTGGTTTACGGCGTGGCACATGCCGAAGTCGTCAGCCTGCACCACCAGCTTCACATCACTCATAGACCCTCATTCAATAGGCTCCGAGCATGACGCGCCGCGATCGCCTGGCTCTGGATGGGGGCAAGCCAGTCCGGCGCGCCCCTCCGCTCCTCGGCAAGGGGATGAATCTGATCGGCGCGGAGGAACGCGCCGCTGTGCTCAAAGTCCTTGAGAGCCGGTCACTGTTTCGGTACTACGGCCCCGACCTCCAAGACGCGGTGGGTGGGTTCGAACTCGACGCATCCGCGCTGCTCGGCGCTCGGTTCGCGCTGGCCTGCTCCTCGGGGACGGCTGCGCTCAGGTGCTCCCTGGCTGCCCTCGGCGTCGGCTGCGGTGACGAGGTGATCGTGCCGTCCTTCACCTTCATCGCCACCGTGAACGCGGTGATCGTGGCCGGGGCCGTTCCCGTGTTCGCCGAAGTCGACGACAGCCTTGGGCTCGATCCGGACGATGTAGCGGCCAAGATCTCGCCCCGGACTGCAGCCGTCATCGCCGTGCATCTCGAGAACGTGGCCTGCGACATGGATCCACTCATCGGCGTGTGCGACCCCGCGGGCGTGCCCATAATCGAGGACGCGGCCCAGAGCATCGGCGCCACGTACCGGGGACGCTCGGTTGGCACCATCGGCACGATGGGTGCGTTTTCACTCCAGTTGGAAAAGAACATCACCGCGGGCGAGGGCGGGTTAGTGACGACGAATGACGAGCGCTTGCAC
>JBPCMH010000136.1:0-7836 GCA_051002495.1 Acidimicrobiales bacterium | reverse complement strand
GGCCGCGCCGTTGCTCGAGAACCTCGGGGCGTACAGCTGCCCACTCGTCGCGGCGGGGTCGGTCGCGGCTCGCAATTGCATCCGGGCGCCGACGTTCGTAGACATCCCCATTCGCTCGGCCATCCCGTGGAACAGCGGTGCGAGGAAGCTTCCGCCGCCACCCTCGTCAACGGTGGTCGACTGCAGGTCGGTGTTGGTGAGGCCCGGATGCGCGATCAAGCTCGACGCGCCAACGCCAGCGGCGGTGAACTGGCGATGCAGGCCCAGGCCGAAGTGGTAGTTGGCCAGCTTGGCCTGGCCGTAGGCGCCCCACGGCCGGTACTTGCCGCGCAGGTGCGGGTTGTCCTCGTCGACCGGACGACCGAGGAACCGAGCCACGCTGGTCACCGTTACGACCCGCGCCGCCTCCGCGGCGAGGAGGCCGGGCAACAGATGCGCGGTGAACGCGAAGTGCCCGAGGTGGTTCACGCCGAACTGCATCTCAAAGCCGTCCGTGGTCTGACGTTCCGGCATCGCCATCACCCCGGCGTTGTTCACCAGGATGTCGATGACGTCGTGAGACGCGAGGATCTCGTCCGCCGCCTGGCGCACCGACGTCAGGTCGCCGAGGTCGAGCGGCACGAGGCGCGTAGACGCCGAAGGTTGCCGTCGAATGATGCCGGCTTGGGCCTCGGTGGCCTTCTCCTGGTTGCGCACAGCCATGATCACGTGGGCGCCTGCGCCAGCCAAACCGATCGCCGTCTCCAGGCCGAGACCACCGTTGGCGCCGGTGACCACCGCGACGCGACCGTGAAGGTCGGGGATGCGCTGTTGGGTCCAGGCCATGGCTGCCCTCCGGTTGCCGTTAACCGACCATACGGCGCGGCCGGCCAGCCCACGATCGCCTCGCCCGCTGGCCACTACCCCGCATAGCCGCTGCCTCGGTGGAGCACAAGCGCATCGACGACGCCGCCCAGACTTCGCTCGGTCGCCTCGACGGTCACCGACAACCCAGCCGCGGCCGCGGCGGCTGATGTGCTCGGACCGATCGTGATCACCACCGACGGCGTGAGCTCCGCGCCACCGCCGGCCACCCACCCGCGCACGCTCGACGCCGAAATGAAGCAGATGGCCTGCGCCGTGCTGGCCCCGCTGAGGGCGCGATCGTCGAGGGCCAGCGTCACCGTGGTGTAGGCGGCCACCACCTCGACCGTCCAGCCCTTGGCCCGAATGCCGTCAGCGACCGTCGGCCCGGCGATGGCTGACTGCGGCAGCAGGACCCGGCCTGACCCTGCGGGAAAGGCCTCGACCAGCGCCGAGCCGGTGGCTCCTTGTGCGACGAGTTCGGCCTGGCGGGGTGAGAGCGCGCTGGCTGTCGCTCGACCGACGGACGCGACCCGAGCGGACCATTTGGCGACGTCGGGTTCGATCATCGGGCGGACACGCTCGACGGCAGTCGCCGAGGTGAAGACGATCCAATCGAAGGAGTCGATGGCGGCGCATGCTTGTTGGAGCGGCTCGAAACCGCCTGGAGGATCAGCGATGGCGACGGTTGGGATCTCGATCGCCTCAGCGCCAGCGCTCCTGAGAAGCGCGGACAGCTCCGACGCGTGCGGCGCGGCTCGGGTCACCACGACCGACCAGCCGGCAAGAGGGTTGACGCGATTCATTGACCGGTCGACTGCAGGAGCTCTGGGGGAAGCAACGACGCCGCCGTGGCCCCCACTGCCTCAGGGTCGGAGCCACCCGCCCGTCGGCGCTCGACCACGCTGCCATCTGGCGCGGCGACCAGTACTTCCAGATCGATCGCTCCACCGGCGGTCACGGTCGCGTACGCCCCGACCGGCGCGTCACACCCGCCCCCGATCGTGCGCAGAAATGCTCGCTCCGCATCGACCGCAATGCGGCTGGGCCGATGCTCGATGCCGAGCAGACGCCGGCGAGTGGCGGCATCGTCGACGCGGCATTCAATGGCGAGCGCGCCTTGGCCAACCTGCGGCAGCATGACCGACGGCTCAAGCACCTCGGTGATGCGGTCGGCCAAGCCCAGCCGCTGGAGCGCGGCGACCGCCACCACGACTACGACGCCGCCCGTGGCCCTGGCCACGCGGGTCTCCATGTTGCCGCGCAGCCCTTCAAAACGAAGATCAGGACGCAAGGCCGCGAGCTGAGACCGACGACGGACCGAACCGGTGGCCACCGTTGCGCCTTCGGGGAGATCGGCCAGGCGACATCCGACCAGCCCGTCACGAACGTCGCCGCGCTCGGGCACACCGCCGATGGTCAGACCATCAGGGCCGAACGACGACGGCAGATCCTTGGCCGAATGCACCGCAATGTCGGCGCGCCCGTCGAGCACCGCGGCTTGGATCTCCTTGACGAAGACGCCCTGACCGCCGAGTTCGTGCAATGCAACGTCTGTGCGTCGGTCACCCTCGGTTTGAACCACGACGAGTTCGGCGTCGCCACCGAGCAGCGCCGCCACATGGTCGGCCTGCCACCGCGCCAGGGCGCTGCCGCGGGTCGCGATGCGCAGCATCGGCTACGGCCGCGCCACTAGAGGTCGAACAGCTCGCGCAGCGACTCGGCCAGGCGGTCGGCACTGGCCGATCCGGCCGCGCCCTTCAGGCGGACGGTCGGCTCGTGCAGGATCTTGTTCACGATGGCCCTCGTGAGGGCCTCGACCGACTCGCGCTCCCGCGCCTCAAGACCGGCGAGCCTGGCCCGGTGGCGGTCGATCTCGGCGGCTCGGATCTCTTCGGCCCGATCGCGAAGTGCAGCCACGAGCGGCGCAAGCTCGCGACCCGCCGCGACCTCAATCCACCGGCCGACCTCTTCGTCGATGATTGCTTCGACCCGAGCAATCTCGCGGCGTCGCCCCGCGATGCCGGCCTCGGCGAACGTCCGGAGATCATCCATGCCGAGCAACGTGACGCCGTCGATGTCGGCCACCGCCGGGTCGACGTCGCGGGGCACGGCAATGTCGACAATCAGCAGCGGTCGAGCCCTCCGGTTGGCCATCACGGGTCGGAGATCGTCGGCCTCGAGCAGCACCGTCGGCGCTCCCGTTGACGTGAGCAGCACGTCGATCGAGTCGAGCGAGGTGGCGAGGTCGTCGACGCCAACGGAGCGACCTCCGATGCGGGCGGCTAGGGCGGCGGCCTTCTCGCCGGTGCGGTTGGCCACGAGCACGTCGCTGACGCCTGGGGCACCGGCCAAAGCAAGGGCGAGACCTTCTCCCATGTCACCCGCCCCGAGGACCAACACCCGGCACCCGTCGAGCGAGCCGAGGTGGTCAGCGGCCATGGCCACCGCGGCTTGGCTCATCGACGTCGTACCCCGCGCGATTCCGGTCTCGGTCCTGGCTCGTTTGCCGACCTCGACCGCGTGGCGGAAGAGCCGGCCCAGCACCGCGCCGGCAGCCTGTTCGGCTTGTGCCTTCTCCCAAGCGGCGCGGACCTGGCCCAAGATCTCGCTCTCGCCGAGGACGGCGGAGTCGATGCCAGTAGAGACCTTGAACAGGTGGGCGACGGCGGCATCGTCGTGGTAGGCGTAGAGGTGATCGTTGAACGCGTCGATGTTCAGGCCGGACAGGTCGCAGAGGAACGTCCGGACATCGTCGATGGCACCGTGGTAGCGCTCCGCGACCACGTAGATCTCGGTGCGGTTGCACGTCGACAGCACGACGGCCTCAGAGATGTGCGGCCGGGTCGTCAGATCGAGCAGTGCCTTTGGTTGGCCCGCGTCATCGACGGTCATCCGCTCGAGAACATCGAGCGGCACGGTGCGGTGGTTGAGTCCTACGACGACGGCTGACACGCCCCGTAGCCCTCCGATCCTTCAGTGATACGGCCGACGGTGATGCGGAACAGCATTCCCCTATCCCGCCTCGTTCGCCAATCCGGCCGCACCACTTCGCGGTGCGTGCCGTTGCTGCTGGTAGTAGCTGAGGATCTGCAACTCGATGGAGAGGTCGACCTTCCGCAACGAGACGGAGTCGGGCACGGTGATGACCGCTGGTGCGAAGTTCAGGATCGACGTGACCCCGGCCGCGACCAGCCGGTCGGCCACATCCTGAGCGGCCGACGCGGGCGTGGCCAGCACGGCGATGACGGTGCTCTCGTCGGCCATCACGTCGGTGAGGTCGTCGAGGCCGCGCACCCGGAGGCCGGCGACCTCCTCGCCCACCTTGGCGTCGTCGGCGTCCAAGAGGCCAACGATGCGGAAGCCGCGCTCGGTGAACCCGCGGTAGTTGGCCAACGCATGCCCGAGGTTGCCGATCCCGACGATGACCACCGGCCAGTCCTGGGTCAGCCCAAGCTCGCGGCTGATCTGGAACAGGAGGAACTCGACGTCGTAGCCAACGCCGCGGGTGCCATAGGAGCCGAGGTAGCTCAGGTCTTTGCGGACCTTGGCCGCGTTCACTCCGGCCAGTTCGGCCATGCGCTCCGAGGAGATGGTTGGCGACTTCAACTCGGCCACTTCAAGCAGGGCTCGGTGATAGAGCGGCAGTCGGGCCACGGTGGCCTCCGGGATGCGGCGACCCGTGCCGTCGACGCCGCTGTTCCGCCCGCTCATAGGACGCATCGTACTCATTATGTGCGCTGGTTCACAAAGCCGCGATGACACCCTTCACAAGGGCACGAGCGTGACGCGTCAGGCCAACATGGCCTGAGGCAACGCGCCGCGCAGCCGCCGCCGGTGCCGCCCACGGATGCGCCATGGCAGCGTCACGGTCTCCATTTCTTGCAGGTGGTGGAGGTGCTCAAGACCAGGCCCAGCGACATCGGTCCCCCACAGCTGCAGCACCCGGAGACCGACCAGCGGGCGGAGCTCGGCCAAGCCCTCATCGGTAATGCGGGTGTTACCGATCCCGAGCTCGCGCAAGTTCTTGAGGCGCCCCACGAAGGCCAGGCCGATGTCGGTGATAGCCGTGTCCCAGAGGTGCAGGGTCTGCATCCGACTGAGGTCTTGCAGGTGGACCAGGCCGGCATCGGTGATCGGTGTGCCACTCAGGTCGAGGTGACGCAGGCCACGGTGGGCGGCGAGGTGGGCGAGGTTGGCGTCGTCCACCTGGGAGTTCTGGGCATGCAGGCTCCACAGACGATCCGGCGCCAGCGCGCGCAGCGGCTCCAGGCTGGTCGCGCCGTGCACGCTGAGGTTGAAGCCGGTCGCCTCATGCTCGCTCGACCGGCTGCTCATCCCGCCCAGCCAGTACCGGAACCCGCCGCCGATGGCCAGCGCTGGCGCCCCCGGGCCGGGCCGGCGCCGTCGGCCTCCTCGAGTGGCCAAGGCCGCCTCGGCCTCGAGCTGGAGTAGCCGGTCGTATCGGAGGCGTGCGTCAGGCTCCCGCAGCGTGTTCCATGCCTGGTTCAACTCCTGCATGGCCCGCTCGGCCTCACCCCGCACTTTGGTGGTCGAGCGCGCGTGCGCATCCGGGTGGAGGCGGCGGGCCTTCTCGTAATAGGCCCGCTTGATGGCTGCCCCCGACACGTCGTCGGTGACGCCCAGCACGTCGTAATGCGTCGTCATCGCTGCCTACCAATTCCCCATGCCGCCGCAGGTCACCTGCTCAGTGCAACGCCCGCCGCAGCACTTTTCCAGCCGCGCCCCGCGGGAGCTGCTCGACAAACGTCACCTTGGTCGGGCACTTGTAGCGGGCCAGTCGACCGGCCGCGAACTCGATGAGCTCGTCTTCCTCGAGGTGACGACCCGGCGAGGCAACGACGAAAGCCTTCACAGACTCCCCTGAGTGCGGATGGTCAACCCCGACCACCGCAACGGCCTGGACGCCCGGGTGTTCGCCGATGACGGCCTCGACCTCGGCCGGATAGACGTTGAACCCGGAGACGATGATCAGGTCCTTGGCCCGGTCGACGAGGAACAGCCAGCCCTCGTCGTCGACGGTGGCGATGTCGCCGGTGCGCAGCCAGCCGTCGGGGGTGAGCACGGCGTTGGTCGCGTCGTCGTCTTGCCAGTAGCCCTGAAAGACGTTCGGACCCCGCACCCAGATCTCGCCGGCATCGCCTTCGTAGACGTCCTCGTCATCGTCATCGACGAGGCGAACTTCCACGCCCGGCAACGGCAGGCCGACTGAGGCAGGCTTGACTGTCGCCGATCCATCCTCAACCGATGACGAGACCGTGGGCGAAGCCTCGGTCAGGCCATAGCCCTGGCTGATGTGGATCCCGAAGCGCTCCTTGAAGTCGCCGTAGATCTCATGCGACAGGGCGGACGCTCCCGAAATGGCGAGGCGCACGCTGGCCAAATCGTCGGGACCGGCGCTGCCCATCGCCGCCCAGGACTGAAACATCGGGGGCGCTCCGGCGACCACCGTGACCCCGTGGTTGCGGATCGTCTCGAGCGCGGACGCCGGATCGAACCGTTCGACCAGCACCACCGACGCACCGACGTGCAACGTGAGCCCGAGCAGCACGTTCAGCCCGAAAATGTGGAAGAGCGGCAAGACCCCGAGGCCGACGTCGTCGGGCTTCAGCCCGCGCCCCGGGTGGCGTTGCATCTGCTCGATATTCGATCGGAGGTTGCCGTGGCTCAGCATGGCGGCGCGGGGCGAGCCGGCCGTGCCGGAGGTGAACACCAGCACGGCCAGGTCGTCATCGGCCCGTTCGACGATCGGCACAGTTGCATCCGACATGACCTTTCCGAGCGGCGTCGCGTCAGTCAACTCAACGCCGTCCGGGACCAAGACGTGTTCAACCGCGGTCGCACCCTGGCCGATGCTGGCCAGCGCGTCGCGTCCGGTTGGTCCGATGACCGCGACCTTGGCGCCGATGGCCCCGAGCTCTTGCTTGAGCTCGGCCGAAGGGCTCAGCGGGTTGAGCGGCACCGCTACTGCGCCGACGCCGAGGGCGGCCAAGTAACTGGTCACGAACAGCGGGTTGTTCGCCGCCACGATGGCCACCCGGTCACCGACGCCAACCCCAAGCGACACCAGCGCGGCGCGGAATCTGGCCACGTCAACGCGTAGATCGCCGTAGGTGATTTCTTGCCCGCGGCTGCGAAGCGCAACCCGCTCCGGCGCGTGCCCGTCAAGAATCGAAGCCAGGTTCACACCCGTGAGTCGACCACAGCACGGCTCGGATCGCCAACCCCCGGCGACCGACGTCCCGGCCAGCCGCGGCTTCGGCACCGGCGGATCCCAATTCTCCGGGAGCGCTCAACTCCGGCCCGCTGAACGCCGATACCGGTACTGACCACACGACAACGGCAACCCCGCGAGAAATCCGGGTGCGCAAAGCCACGGGCCTACAGGAGCACCGCTCCCACGGCAGCCGGGTTACCGAATGGAGGCCACCAACGTGCGACGCACCCTCATGGCGGTGCTGTTTGGCTTGGTCGCGTCCCTCATGCCCCTAGGCATGCAGGACGCGTCGGCCGCAACCGACCCGGTCAGCGCCGAAGCCCAGTTCGTGGCCCGCATCAACTCGCTCCGCACATCCAAGGGGTTGGCACCACTCGAGCTCCACGGCGAACTGGTCGGCTTGGCCCGTCGGTGGGCCGTTTCCATGGCTGCCGCCGATCGCATCTCCCACCACCCGAACCTTGTCGGATCGGTCAGCGCACCGTGGGTCAAGTTGGGCGAAAACGTTGGCGTTGGCACCGATGTCGATCGCCTTTTCGATGCGTTCGTCGCCAGCCCCTCGCACTACAAGAACCTGGTTGACCCCGCGTTTCGCCAGATCGGCGTTGGTGTGGTCCTCGGCCGCGACGGCGCCATCTTCACCGCCCACGAGTTCATGGTGATGGGCGCCGTGCCGGCTCAGGCCCCCGCTCCCACCGCGGCACTTATTCCGGGGCCGCAGGTAGCGCCGCCAGCGCCGCCAGCCCCGCCAGCCC
>JBPCMH010000135.1:0-7563 GCA_051002495.1 Acidimicrobiales bacterium | reverse complement strand
GTCCGTCGTCTCCAGCCAACGCCACGAAAGTCGACGATGGGCTGGCTTCGACGCTGATGGCATCCGAGAGGCGGAAGGAGAGGCGTTGTGCCTCCTCCGGAACGATGCTCGAAACGGTGGAGTTACCGGTCAGGGCCACCAGCATGGGACGCTGGCCCTCGACGGGCATCATGGCCACAAGTGTGGCCGGCCTGGCATCAATCTTGAGCGTTGACGCTTCCATTCCGATGGACACATTTCCGCTTGAAGCGTCCTGGCTCATGCCAAGAAACTGCCACAATTGGGAGCGTCGCGTGGTGAACCGGCTGCCATCGCCGCTTTCCTGATGTCTCGGCCGGTAAAACCCAGTTGGGGAGTTGGCGGGCCAGCGCCGACAATGACGGTGTGCTGCAGACCCGCGACCTGAGCGTTGAGGTGGGCGGACGTCTGACTCTCGAGGAGGCGTCGTTCACCGTGCGCGCCGGTGACACGGTCGGGCTGGTCGGGCGCAACGGTGCAGGAAAGACCAGCCTTCTCAAGGTGCTCGCGGGGGAGCAGCCCCCGGCTGGTGGACGGGTCCTGCGTCACGGCCAACTTGGGTACCTGCTCCAAGAGGTGCGTCCCGCCGGGGCTGGGGTGGAGGCGACAGCGCTATCGCATGTGCTCTCGGGGCGCGGCTTCGACGTGGAAATGCAACGCATCGAGAAGCTTCGAGTCCGCATCGAGGAGGATCCCTCCGACCGAAATGTGGCCCGCTACGCCAGAGCCGAGGAGGCCTTCCGCGACGCGGGGGGCTATGTCGGAGAATCGGAAGTGCGGCGCATCTGCGCGGGTCTCGGCCTCGGAGCAGATCGGGTTGATCTGCCGGTCTCGGTGTTGTCGGGCGGCGAGCGACGTCGGGTCGAGCTGGCCCGAACCCTGTTCGCCGGAAGCGACATCCTGCTTCTCGACGAGCCCACCAACCACCTCGACACCGACGCCAAGACTTGGCTTATCTCTTTCCTCCGGTCGTATCGGGGCGCACTCATCGTCGTGAGCCACGACCTAGAGTTGCTCGACGAGGGCATCACCAGGGTGCTGCACCTCGACGAGGGCACGATGGTCGAATACAAAGGCACCTACTCCCAGTACCTCGACTCCCGGGCCAAAGACGAGGAGCGGCTGACCAAGTTGGCCGGTCGGCAAGAAGCCGAGATCAGGCGACTGGCCACGCTGGCCGATTCGATGCGTCACAGTTCGGCTACCAGGGCCCGGAAGGCGAAGAGTCTGGATACTCGGGTGGAGAAGCTTCGAGACGTGGCCGTCACCGGCCCGGCGCGCGAGCGGAACCTGTCGGTGCGCCTGCCAGACCCACCGCACTGCGGACGCGTCGTGCTCGAGGCAGAAGGCCTGGCGAAGGCCTACGGGGGCCCGCCGATCTTCGAAGACGTCACCTTCGCGCTGGAGAGGGGGGAGCGCTTGCTGGTGCTCGGTCTGAACGGCGCGGGCAAGACCAGCCTCCTTCGCATACTCGCCGATGTGCAGGGTAGTGACGCAGGCGAACACCGCTTCGGCCTCGGCATCTCGGTCGGCTACTACGCCCAGGAGCATGAAGGCATCAAGGCCGGGGTGCCGGTTCTCGACCACATGCGCACGATGGCCGATCGGACCGATCAGCAGCACCGGGCCGTGCTCGGGATGTTCGGCCTGTCTGGCGACATCGCCTTTCAGGACGCGGGCACGCTCTCCGGTGGTGAGAAGACTCGGCTTGCCCTTGGTCAGCTCGTGGCGGGCGGACACAACCTGTTGCTGCTTGACGAGCCGACCAACAACCTCGATCCGTTGTCGCGAACGGCGATCGGTGCCGCGCTCGCCGGTTGGCCCGGCGCAATGGTGATCGTCTCCCACGACACTGAGTTCGTCGCCGAGCTCAAACCCCAGCGAGTGCTGCTCATGCCCGACGGTCAACTCGACTACTGGGACGACCAGTTCCTCGACCTGGTCTCGATGGCCTGATCGACCAGAACACGCGCCGGTAGGGTCCGACGGTGGCCGTTGACGCAGTGATCTTTGATTGGGGAGGGACGCTGTCGGCCCACGCCGATGTCGATCTCGCCGACATGTGGCGGCTCGCCGCCCGGCACTTGGACCCGGAGCGCGAACACGAGCTCACGGCCGCGCTCGCCCGGGTCGAGGCTGAAGGGTGGGATCGGGTCATGGTCGACCAGCGGGCCTTCACGCTCAGCCAGATCCTCCAGCAGGCGTCCGAAGCGACCGGTCTCGACGTGACCGAGGCGGTGCTCGAAGAGGCGGCTACCCACCATCTGGACACCTGGACGCCGCACATCCGGCACGACCCGGAGGCGGTGCCGGTGATTGCCGCGCTTCGCGATGCCGGGTTGCGCATTGCGCTGCTGTCGAACACGCACTGGCCGCGGCCGTTCCACGAGCACTTCCTGGAGCGCGACGGCCTGGTCGACCTGATCGATGCCCGGCTCTACACATCGGAGATGCAGTCCACCAAGCCCCACCCGTCCTCGTTCAAGGCCGCCCTGAGCGCGGTCGGCGTAAGCGATCCGACCCGCGCGGTGATGGTCGGTGATCGATTGTTCGACGACATTTTCGGGGCCAAGGCCCTCGGCATGCGGACCGTTTACCGGCCGAATCGCTCTGTTCCCGGCTTCGACGTGAAGCCAGACGCGACCATCCGCAGCCTCGTGGAACTGATCGGCCTGATCGACACGTGGATGGCCGAGTGACTCGGGTCGTGGTGGTGACCGGCGCAGGCCGTGGCTTTTGCGCCGGTGCTGACTTGAAAGCGCAAGCCCGCCGAGCACGGTGTCTCGTGGGTGTTGTCTCGCCTCATCGGACACAGTCGTGCCGCGGAGCTGCTCTTCTCCAGCCGGGTGATCATGACCGAGGAGGCTGCGGAGATGGGCCTGGTCAACAAGGTGATGCCCGCTGTTCGCGGCCCGTCCCCGGTCGTCGTAGCCTGCGTCCATGCTTATCGGCGCCCATGTCAAGACCGACGATCCGTTGGCCGCGGCCGAGCTCACCGGGGCTGACTGCATTCAGATCTTCATGGGCAACCCGCAGAGTTGGAAGAAGCCTGCTCCTCGCGATGATGCCGACGCCATCAAGGCGTCCGGTATCCCTGTGTATGTGCACGCGCCGTACTTGGTGAACCTCGCCTCACCAAACCCGAAGGTGCGGATCCCGAGCCGGAAGATCCTTCAGCAGTCCTGCGACGCGGCCGTGACTGTCGGGGCGCGGGCGGTCATTGTTCACGGCGGCCACATCACCGCCGACGACGATCTGGAGGAGGGCTTCTCCCGATGGGTGAAGGGGCTCGACGCCCTTGAGTCCGAAATACCCGTCTACCTGGAGAACACCGCCGGCGGAGACCACGCGATGGCCCGCCACTTCGACACCATCGCTCGCTTGTGGGAGCACATCGGTAGCCACGACATCGGGTTCTGCCTTGACACCTGCCATGCCCACGCCGCCGGGGAGGAACTGGTATCCGCCGTCGATCGGATCATGGCCATCACGGGGCGGATCGACCTCATCCACTGCAACGACTCCAAGGACCCCGCTGGCTCCGGCCGCGACCGGCACGAGAACCTTGGCCAGGGCGCGATCGGTTCGGAGGCTTTGGCTGAAGTGGTCCGCCAGGCGAACGCCCCGGTCATCTGTGAGACCCCGGCTGATGGTCAGAAGGACGACATCGCGCTGCTTCGCGACGCGGTTGGTAAGGCCTAGCCGACGTCGATGCCGATTCGGGTCGTCGTGGCCGAGGACCACGTGCTGGTCCGCGAGGGCCTGCTTCGCTTGATCGAGGCCCATGACGACCTCAAGGTGGTCGGCGTGGCCGACGATCTCGATGGGCTCCGGGCGTTGGTCGAAAGCGCGAAGCCAGACGTCGTGGTCACCGACATCCGTATGCCGCCGACTGGGACTGATGAGGGCATCAGGGCCGCCGTTGAGCTGCGCCGCACTGCGCCATCGATTGGCGTCGTCGTGTTGAGCCAGTACGCCAGCCCGGGATACGCGTTGGACCTGCTCGAGGACGGCTCGGACGGTCGGGCCTATCTCCTCAAGGAGCGGGTCAGCGATGGCGGCCAGTTGGTCGACGCCATCAGGGCCGTCGCCGCGGGTGGCTCGGCCATTGATGCGAAGGTGGTGGAGGAGTTGGTCGCGGCGCGGAGCGCGGCCGGCGGTGGTCCGCTGGGCAGGCTCACGCCCAGGGAGACAGAGGTGTTGGGCGAGATGGCTCAGGGGCGATCGAACGCCGCCATCGGCGCTGAACTCGTCCTGTCGGAGCGGGCGGTTGAGAAGCACATCAACTCCATTTTCTCCAAGCTGAACCTGACCGAGGAACGTGACGCCAACCGGCGGGTCAAAGCCGTGCTGTTGTTCCTCTCTGAACAACCCAGCTGAACCAACGGAACCATGAGGGGGTAGTAGCACCCCTTTCCGATGGCCAGACTGCACCCTGTCCGCCGTCGGGTGGCCGCGCGACGATGGGAGTAGATGACGAGCAATCCCGTCAGTGTGATGGTGGTTGATGACCAGCCGGCCTTTCGCGACGCGGCGCGGGCGGTCTTGGCGCGCATTGGCTCGGAGTTTGCGCTGATTGGCGAAGCCGGTTCCGGCGAGGAGGCGGTCGACCTCGTCGGCTCGATGGAGCCGTCCCTCGTTGTCATGGACATCAACATGGGAGGTATCAGCGGCATCGAGGCCGCCAGTCGGATCAAGGCTGGCCACCCAGAGGTGATGATCATCCTCGTCTCTACCTACCGCGAAGACGATCTGCCGACCGATGTCCGCACCAGCGGAGCGTCGGCGTATGTGCATAAGGAAGACCTCAGCGCTCGCGTGTTGCGGCGGCTGTGGGCCGAAGGCGGCGACCCGGGCTTCGCCCCGGCCTGAACCTCGCCGGTGCCCAAAACTCACCCCGGCGGGTCGAACCTCAGCCGAGTTCTGGACCGATTCGAAAAGCGATCACTGGCTGGTCGCGCCCCTTGACAACTTCGTGCAGGCGCTCGCTCACAATCGGCTCCGACAGCAGCTCCGCAGTTGGCTCGCTGAGAACGATCTGACCGGCCGAGGCGAACTGTTGCAGGCGCTGGGTCAGGTTCACTGTGTCGCCGACGATCGTGTACTCGAGGCGCTGGTCAGAGCCGAGCAACGCCCCGGCGACGCGCCCGGTGGACAGCCCGATCCCAAGATCGAACGGCGCCAGACCATCGGTTGACCACGCGGAGTTCACCGCCGCCTGTAAGCGATGCATGTCGCGGGCCGCACTCAAAGCCCGGTCAGCGTGGCGGTCGACCGCAAGGGGAGCGCCGAAAACGGCCATGACCGCGTCGCCAACAAACTGCATGACGGTGCCGCCGTTGTCGAGGATCGCACGGTTCATCTCGGCCCGATGCGTGTTGAGCTGCCGGGCCAATGCCGACGGATCAGCGTGCTCGGCAATCGAGGTGTATCCCCGGATGTCAGACATCAGCACCGTGACGTCGAGCATTTCGGTCTCGCCGATGCGCCCTCCCTCTCGGCGGACCTTCTCGGCGATCCCACCGGGGAGGAGCCTGCTGAGGCTCTCGCCCTGCTCTTCCCGGTCGACGATGGCCTGGTGCAGCAGGCGGAGGCGACGCACCGATCCGGTGATGCCACTCGACGCGGATTGGGCAAGATGCAGGAAGAGCCGTTCGACCTCGGCCTCGGCTGAGGCTGGGGTGCACCGGCGCGCCGAGGCGATGGCCTTGATCGTCCGCCCTGACGCGATCATCTCGAGGAGGCCCTCGTCCTCGGCAGAGAGGTCGCCCTCAGCCTGCACCGGCGTGACCAGCGAGCTGACGATGTGGGGATCGATCATCGACCCTCCCGTCGCCACCGCCTTGACGGCCAATGCCAGTTGATTTCCTTCGCCGACGCTGTCCTTCAGGAGGTAGGCGTAACCGGCCGCGCCTTCGGCCAACAGCGAGATGGCGTACTCGGGATCGTCGTACTGCGACAGGACAACGATGCCTGTCCCGGGGTGGCGGTGCCTGACCTCCTTGGCCGCTTCGATCCCCTCCCGCTGGAAGTTCGGCGGCATACGGATGTCGGTGACGACCACGTCGGGCTGCGCCTCGATCGCTCCGCTCACCAACTCATCGAAGTCGCTGGCCACGCCGACCACGGTGAAGTCGCCCGAGCGGTCGAGCAGGGCGCGCACGCCCTCCCGAACGATCAGGTTGTCGTCAGCCAGAAAAACTCGAATCGAGCCGTCCCCCACGGGGCTCATTGTCGACGATGAAGACGGGTCCAGCAAGGGGGCGACCCTCATACCTGCGGGGGTGTTAGCACCCCTGCGGTCTTGCCGGGCAGCGCCCTTTCCGGATGATCCACGCATCCGTACCGTTCATGTCGTGATGTACTCGATGTCGCCGCCGGCTGTTTCGTCGGCCGACGGCAATCGCCAGCGGATGGTGGTCGTCGCGGCCGGCTTGGTCGCGCTCGTTCTGCTGCTCGGGCTTGGGGCGTTTGCGCTGGGCGCCAGACGCGGACCTTCTGAGGTGGTGGTGCCTGCCCACCGGGTACTGGTCGAGGTGGACGGGCTTCGCTTTCGCCCGGATCCGTTGCAGGTGGCACCGGGTCTTGTGGAGCTGACATTCACCAACGACGACGCCATCACCCACACGTTCACCGTCGAAGCCCTCGGCGTCGACGTCGTGATCGGCAGCGGCGAAACCGCCACTGCTCAATTCGAGGTAGAGCGCGGAAGCTACGACATCGTCTGCACGATCCCGGGGCACGAGGAGGCCGGCATGCGAGCCAGGCTCCGGGCCATCTGATAGATCATCAACGGCAAGAAGGGGGCACCATGTTGGGATCGGACCGAAGGACAGTAGGGACCGGGTGGCGGAAGAGGAGACCGGCGAGGGTGGGTCGACTCGTCCTGGCAGGGGTCACCCTCGCCGCGCTCCTCAGCGGATGCGGGTCGTCGCCGACGACGACCGCTCCTAACCAGACCCGGACCGTGCTTGTCGATTACAACCACGACGAGTTCGCGGTGGCGGCCTTCGCCTACTTCCCGCGGACCGTGCAGGTGCGGCCGGGCGACACGGTCGAGTTCAAACAGGCGTGGACCGGTGAGCCGCACAGCGTCACGATGGGCTCCTACGTCGACGAGCAGTTGGAGCCCCTGATCGACCTGTTCGAACGGGTCGAAAGCACGGGCGAGTTCCCTGAAGGCGAGCCTGAGGAGTTCGAGAACTTCGAGGTGCCGTTCGCGTTCAGCGACGAGGGGCTGGCGCAGCGCGCCGCTCAGCCTTGCTATGTCGACGCCGCTGATTTTGACGGCACGTACCCCGGTGACGATGAGATGCCGTGCCCAAATCAGACCCAGGCGCCGTTCAACGGGCAGGCCATTTACAACAGCGGGCTGATTCCGTTCGAGGGCGTTGGCGGCAACACCTACAAGGTCGAACTGGCCGACGACCTCCCGACCGGCACGTACTCGTTCTTTTGCAACGTCCACGGCCCGCTGCAGTTCGGCAAGGTCGAAGTGAAGGAGCCAGGGAGCGAAATCCCGTCGGCCTCGGCGGTGGCCAAGCA
>JBPCMH010000134.1:0-3895 GCA_051002495.1 Acidimicrobiales bacterium | reverse complement strand
CGGGCCAGCGTCGAGGCCAGGTCGAAGCGGAAACCATCGACGTGCATCTCGAGGATCCAGTACCGCAACGAGTCCATAAGGAGCTGGAGCACTTGCGGGTGCCGCATGTTGAGACTGTTGCCGGTACCGGTGAAATCCTTGCAGTAGCGAGGGTCGTCCTCCATAAGGCGGTAGTACGCGGCGTTGTCGATGCCGCGGAACGACACGGTGGGCCCGAGGTGGTTGCCTTCGGCGGTGTGGTTGTACACAACGTCGAGGATCACCTCGATCCCGGCATCGTGCATGGCCTTGACCATGCGCTTGAACTCGGCCACCTGTTCGCCACGCTCGCCGGTCGAGCTATAGGCCGAATGGGGTGCAAGGAAGCCGATGGAGTTGTATCCCCAGTAGTTACGCAGGTTGCGCTGCACCAACGTGTGGTCATGGATGAAGTGATGCACTGGCTGCAACTCGACCGCGGTCACCCCGAGGCGCTTGAGATGGTCGATGGCAGCAGGATGGGCCAACCCCGCATACGTGCCACGGAGCTCTTCAGGAATCTGCGGGTGCTGCTTTGTGAACCCCTTGACGTGCACCTCGTAGATGACAGTGTCATGGAACGGGATGGCCGGCGGCCGGTCGTTAGCCCATTCGAAGTAGGGACTGACGACGATCGACTTCGGCACAAAGGGCGCGCTGTCGGTCGTGCTGATCGTCAGATCAGGATCGTTGCCCCCCCACGCATAGCCGTAGACCGCTTCGTCCCATTCGACATTGCCTTCGATGGCCTTGGCATAAGGATCGATGAGGAGCTTGGCCGCGTTGAATCTGTGCCCCTGCTCCGGTGCCCATGGGCCATGCACCCTGAACCCATACCGCTGCCCGGGGCCAACCCCGGGCAGGTAGCCGTGAAAGCACTGCGCGTCGACCTCGGGCAAGTCGAGTTTCGCTTCGCGGCCTTCGTCATCGAAGAGGCAGAGCTCGACGCGCTCCGCGTACTCTGAGAACAACGAGAAGTTTGTGCCGCTGCCGTCGTAGGTGGCGCCGAGGGGGTAGGCGCGTCCGGGCCACAGCTCCATGCCACTGACGCTACCCAGCCCGGGACCGACCTCCGACACGGGTAGGACATCCCTGGTCAGGGCGGTGGCGCGCTCGGACCAACCGCGGCGAACGATCCGCGGTTGACCGGGCCCGATGCCAGGCTGGCGTCGGGCAGGACGACCTCGATGTCCTTACCCTCGAGCGTGAACACCACGCCGCTCACCCCACCGATGCCGGTGGCAGTCCACACCAACTGCGCCAGCGCGAGCTGTTGCTCATCGCGGGGGAGCTTCGAGAACTCCGAACCAAGGTTGATCGTGACGACGCCAGCCTCGAGCTTGCCCACTTCAACCTTGAGGTTGGGTGAGACCGCGGTGCGAAGCCCGGTCGCCTCCTCGGTGTCCTCCGGTCCGTTGAGCAGCGCATTCACTGCCTTGTTGACCGACGGCGATTGGGTGATCTTGCGGATTACCTCCACCAGCCGGCTATTCAGCACGAAGTACACGGGCACGTCGACGGTTGGCACGGCCAGGCTGGTCGTCGTGCTGGTCGTCGTCGTCGCCTGTTCGAGCAGCTGATAGGGAACCTTGTCCGCGGCCAGGGTCCGCGGCTCACGATCGAGCGGCACGCCGCAACCGACGAGCACGACCATGGCCGCCACCACCAGACCAACCTGGCGTCGTCGGGACGGGGCGATCATGCCTTCACCTCCGGCAATTCGACGACGAACCGTGCTCCCTTGCCGCCCGGAGTCGGTTCGACCCACACCCTGCCCTTCATCAGATTGACGTGCTCCGACACAAGTGCAAGGCCCAACCCCGACCCGCCGCCTGCGCCGCGACGGCCCGACTCCGATCCCCGGAAGAAGCGCTCGAAGACCTGCTCCTGCTCCTTCTCCGGCACGCCCGGACCTTGATCTTCGACCGCGATACGCACGACGCCGCGACCACGCTCTACCTTCACCGCCGTCGCGCCTCCGCCGTAGTACTCGGCGTTCTCCACCAGGTTGCCGACAACGCGGACCATGCGACGCTTGTCGGCCCGCACCCGTGTCCCTTTCATCTTGCCCGTCACCTTCACCGGCACCTCGCTGCTGGTCAGGTCAATGGCGTGTCGAACGAGTTCGGTGGGGTCGACCGTCTCGAGGTGGAGATCGCCGACCCCGGCGTCGACCCGGGAGATCTCCAGCAGGTCTTCGACCATCCGTTGGAAGCGGCGAACGTCCGCGGCGAGGAGGTCAAGGGCAGCCCGCGCCCGCGCCGGCAGATCGGAGCGCCTGGCCAGAACAACATCGAGGGAGGTCGACAGGGTCGTCAACGGCGACCGCAACTCGTGGCTGAGATCGCTGGCGAACCTGGCGTCGCGTTGGATGCGCGCCGACAGCGCGTCGACCATCTGGTTGAACGACCGAGCCAACGGGGCGAGGTCCTTGTCGCCGGTCTCCTCCAGTCTGATGTCGAGGTGACCGCCAGCGATCGCCACCGCGGCATCCGACACGCCCCGCAGCGGCCGCAGCACCCTGGCGCTGGCCCATAGACCCGTGGCGGCACCACCCAGGGTGGTGAGGAAGGCCGCGGCGATCAGCGAAAAGCCCAACACGCTCAATGCCCGGTCGACGTCGGCGAACGAGAACGCCTCGAAGTAGTCGGCGCTGGCCCTTGGAATCGGGACCCCCACGGCGAGGAAAGGTTCACCGTTGACAGCGAAGCGTTGCCGGGCCGGCCTGGCTTCGCTGACGACGGCCGATCGAAGCTCAGGCGGCAACACCGAGCGGCTGACCAGCACCGAGTTGGCCTTCCACTGGTTGTTGTCGTACCGAAGGACCGAGCCACCGCGGGCCGAAGTGTCCAAGGAGTTCAGAACCCACGCGACATCGACGTCAGGGGAGCGCAAGCTGTCGCGGACGATCTTGGCGTTGAGGTAGGCCTGGCTGGTGGCCGACTCCTCGCGCTGATCAACGAGGTATGAACGCACCAACCCATACGTCAGAAACGACAGGACTGCCGACAGGCTGAGGGCGCCAAGAGCGAAGCCAACAGTCACCCTGGCCCGCAGGCCGAGCGGCCCGGATGAGCGCGCGTCGGCTGCCGCCTCTTCGGTCACGGCTGGAGCTTGTAGCCCAGCCCGCGCACGGTGACGACATACGTCTGCTCCGCCGGATCGGGCTCGACCTTGGCCCGCAGCCGCCGGATGTGGACATCCACCAGCCTGCCGTCGCCGAAGTAGCCGTAGCCCCAGACTCGATCGAGCAACTGCTCCCGGCTGAGCACCTTGTTGGGGTTGGCCGCGAGTTCGCACAGCAGACGGAACTCGGTCTTCGTGAGGTGAATCTCTTCTTCGGCCCGCTTGACCTGTCCGGCCTCCGGGCTGATCTCAAGCTCGCCAAAGGTCATGACCGACGGCTCGTCGCCCCCAGAACGAACCCGGCGCAGGAGCGCTCGTATGCGGGCGGCCAACTCCTTGGCCACGAAGGGCTTGGTCACGTAGTCGGCGGCGCCGGCTTCCAAGCCCGCCACCACGTCATGGGTATCGGCACGAGCAGTCACCATGACGATCGGGACATCGCTCTCCCGACGGATGGTCCGGCACACCTCATAGCCGTCGATCCCGGGGAGCATGACGTCGATCAACACGACATCAGCTGGTGCCGCGGTGAAGGCCTCCACCCCGTCCTCACCGGACGCAGCCTCAGCCACCTCATAGCCCTCGTCCTCCAGGGCCAGGCGCATTGCCGTCCGGATTCGTTCGTCGTCTTCGATGGTCAGGATGCGTGGTGCCACACCACGATCATGCCTGGTCTGGACCGCCGATGGGATTCATGGGCCCCGCGGCTTCCGGACGCGGACGTCGCCGCGGCGGCCCATCCCCCCGGAGG
>JBPCMH010000133.1:0-3791 GCA_051002495.1 Acidimicrobiales bacterium | reverse complement strand
CGATGAGTTGCTGAGCGAGCCGTTGAGCTTCACGGGCAGCGCCGTAGCCCAAGCGGAGGCCTTCGTCGCCCAGGTAGACGAGGTGGTCGCCCGCCATCCCGATGCCGCGACCTACCAGCCCGAGCCGCTGCTCTGAGGGCGCGCCCACTCGCGGACGAATCGGCGGCGCAGAGCAGACGAAATAGCGGTAGAGTACGGACGTAATGGCGACGCAACTACCGCAGCTTCACCCTCGGTACGCCCTCGAGCAGCTCCTGGGGGCGCTTGCGGACACGCCAGTCGTGGCCGTCAACGGAGCCCGTCAGGTGGGCAAGAGCACCCTCGTGACGGAGTTGTTGACGCGGCCAGGAGACGCCCAGCTGGTCACGCTCGATGACCAGACTCAGCGAGCGGCGGCGCTGGCGGACCCCCGCACCTTCGTGCGCCGCGACGGTCTTCTCATCATCGATGAGGTCCAACGCGTCCCCGACCTGTTGCCGGCCATCAAGGCGGAGGTCGATCGTGACCGTCGACCCGGGCGCTTCCTTCTGACAGGCTCCGCCCGCCTCCCGTCACCGGCTGAGATGAGCGCGTCGCTCGCTGGCCGCGTGGAGATCATCGACCTGTGGCCCCTCTCCCAGGGTGAGCTCGGCGGCCGACGGGAGCGCTTCGTGGACGCCCTCTTTTCCTGGGACCTCGACCTGCGACGGGCAAGCGACGCGTCAAGGTCCGACTACTTGGCGTTGGCTTGTGCCGGCGGCTTTCCCGAACCCCAACTGCGTTCAGGGCGCCGCCGAGGGGCGTGGTTCTCCAACTATGCAACGACCGTCCTGCAGCGGATGGTGACCGATGTAGCCGACGTCGAGCGGATCACAGCCGTGCCGCGGCTGCTGTAGATCTGTGCCACCCGCACGGCCAACAAGCTGAACGTTCGAGCCGTGGCCGACGACCTCGGGCTGCCGTACCGAACCGTCGGCGCATACCTGGCCCATCTGCAGAACGTGTTCCTGCTGCACCTTGTCCCTGGCTGGTCACGCAATCTCACCAGCAAGGTGGTGCACCGGCCGAAGGTCCTGGTGGCGGACTCCGGGCTGGCGGCCCACCTCGTCGGTGTCGATGCGGTAGCGCTCGCTGATCCAACGGCGCCTGTCGGTCCGCTCATCGAGACGTTCGTGGCGATGGAGCTGCGTAAGCAGCTTGATTGGGCGGAGACGGACGCATCGATGTTCCACTTCCGAGATAGAGGGGGTGCCGAGGTCGACATCGTGCTCGAGTCACGACAGGGTCGAGTGGCCGGTATCGAGGTGAAGGCATCGAGCACGGCCCGAGCCGACGACTTCCGGGGACTGCGCCTGCTCGCCGACCGCCTCGGCCGCCGTTTTGCGGGCGGCCTCGTCGTCTATACGGGAAACGATGCGGTGCGATTCGGCGAACGACTAGCCGCGGTCCCGCTGAGCACCATTTGGGAAACCACATGACGAGCTCCCAGCCGAGGGCAGCACCTCGCAGCGTAGGGCCTGTACCTTCCACCCTGTGACGCTCCTACTTCCTCTCCCGCACGTGTACTCGGGCAAGGTGCGTGACATCTACGCGGTCGGCGACGACCAGCTCCTGATGGTCACCTCCGACCGGTTGTCGGCCTTCGACGTGGTGCTCGACGAGCCGATCCTCCACAAGGGCCGTGTGCTCACCGCTATCTCGGCCTACTGGTTCGAGGCGTTGCGCGACGTCGCCGGCAGCCATCTGGTCTCGACGGATCTGGCCGACCTGCCCGAGGCCGCAGGCACTGAGCCGGGTCTGGCCGGTCGCATCATGCTGTGCCGCAGGGCGGAGATGCTCCCCATCGAGTGCATCGTGCGCGGCTACCTGTCGGGCTCGGCGTGGAAGGAGTACCGCAAGAGCGGAACCATGCACGGACAGATTCTGCCGGAGGGGCTCCGGGAGAGTGAGGAGCTCCCCGAGCCGGTGTTCACTCCGTCCACCAAGAGCGACGTCCACGACGAGAATATCTCCTTCGAGCAGGCCGCTGACCTGGTCGGCGCGGAGCTGGCGACTCGTGCCCGTGACGTGTCGCTCGAGCTGTACTCGCGTGGGGCGGCCCTGGCTCGCGAGCGCGGCATCATCATCGCCGATACCAAGTTCGAGCTGGGCATGGTCGACGGCTCGCTGGTGGTGTGCGACGAGGTCATGACCCCCGACTCCAGTCGCTTCTGGCCCGTCGACCAGTGGAAACCCGGTACCACCCCGCCCAGCTTCGACAAGCAGCCGGTGAGGGACTACCTGGAGACGCTGGATTGGGACAAGAACCCACCACCACCGCCGCTCCCCGCAGAGGTCGTCCAGGCCACGAGCAGCCGCTACATCGAGGCCTACGAACGCATCACGGCCCGAGACTTCTCGGCCTGGCCGGGCGTCTCGTAGCGCGCCGGTAGGCTCGGTCGTCCGACGACCATCTGCGCTGGCTACCGGAGGACGGGAAGGGTGGAGCGGTAGGCGTCGGCGAAGGGGAAGTCGGTGCGGAAGCCGTAGGTCTCCATCCAGCCCATGTCGACGAGTTGGAACAGGTCGGAGATCGGCGTGTCGTGCCCGTCGCAGGGCACGTTGGCCGCGGCGGGCGCTTCGAAGGCCGGCGTGTCGAGGAAGCGTTCGCGCGACTCGCCGTCGTAGCTGAACTTGCCGAAGGCCTTGACGATGTTGCGCTCGCCGGGGTCCCGGGTGCCCGGGTCCCAGTCCTTCATGGGCATGAGGCCCCAGTTCGTCTCGATGAACTTCAGGATGGAGGTGTGGTCGTAGACGTTCTTGTCGACCCGGCCGCCGGCAGCGAACGGGCTGATGAGCTGTGTGGGCACCCGGAAGCCGAGCTTGCCGAACTCGCCAACCGGATCGGCCGCGCGCGGGTCGGCAACGATGGGCGGTGGGACGTGGTCCCAGAAGCCACCCCACTCGTCGTAGGTGATGAACAGGGCGCCGTCGTGCCAGTGCTTCGACTCCATGAACGACCGGGAGATGTCCGACAGGAACATCTGGCCGAGTCGGATGTCGGCGTGCGGGTGGTCGTCGTTGGCCAGGCCCTCAGGGGAGACGAAGAACGGGTCGACGAACGCGACCTGGGGCAGTGTGCCCGCCGCGCAGTCGGCGTAGTACTCCGAGACGTGGCGGGCGTTGCGGGCGTGCCGGGGGCCCCACAGGGCGATGACGGGGAGGTTCGAGTAGTAGTACTTCCAGGTCACGCCCTTGGCGTCGAGGGCGGTCCAGATGGTGGGCCAGTTGAAGCCGGCCGCCCACTCGGGGTTCGTCTGGGCCCGCTGCGGCGGGAAGTCGTTGTTGGTGATGCCACCGCTCTGGGCGGAGTGCATGTACTCGCGGTTCGGATAGGTCGGGCCCAGCCACGAGCAGAAGTAGCGGTTGAACGTGGTGAACTGCCGGGTGAGGGCGGCGGTGACCGGGATGTCGTCCGGCTGGTAGTAGGCGAGCGCGAACTCGTCGTTGCCCGAGCCCTCCTTCAGGAACCCATCAGGCTCTCCGGGCTTGCCCCCGACATCGGTGTTCCTGGCCTGCACCACACCGGCGCCGTGGCCGTGGCCAGGGTCGGAGAAGCCGCAGCCGGCAAAGTCGGCCCGGCCCGCGGCGCCCCAGTTTTCGGTGTTCACGCTGTTGCCAGCGGCATCGAGATACGCGCGGTCCTGGGCGGCGTCGAAGCGCTTGTTCTCCTTCTTGTACCAACCCAGGTAGTGGTCGACCGACCGGTTCTCCATCATCACCACGACCACGTGGTCGATCGGCGTCCGCGGGTTCACGTGGTTCAGTCCGAG
>JBPCMH010000132.1:0-2805 GCA_051002495.1 Acidimicrobiales bacterium | reverse complement strand
CGTAGGTCGCGGTCATACAGATGTGGGGGTTCCCCTGGGAGTTGAAGATCTTGCTGATGCCGCCGCCACGAGCCAGCCCGTCACCGTTGCTGTCATAGGCCCTCACCCACAGTGCGGTCATGGGTTGACCCTCGGGGTCGATGTCGTTGTTGAGCGGGTTGATGACCAAGGGCTCCCAGCACTTGGTGCCCGACTCATTCGCACCGAAGCCGATCGAAGGCACCCCGTTGCCGCCGTGGTTGTTATAGGCCGTTGGGGCCTGGTTCTGCGGTGGCGGCTGCGTGGTCGGCGCCTGCGTGGTCGGCGCCTGCGTGGCCGGCGCCTGCGTGGCGCTCGCCCCGGAGCCACCGGTGGTGCCGGTGGTGCCGGCCGTAGCCCCGGTGGTGCGACCGCTCGCCAGCTCCGTGGGCGCCGCCGGGACCACCCCGCCTTCGTCGATCACGTCCTGGGGGGTGTCGGCTGCGACCTGGTCATAGGCGTTCTGTGCGATCACCAGCGCGCGCTGCCACCGCTTCAGCCGTCCCTCGGACACCCCGTCACCGTCCACAGTGATGGCGTACGCGAACGCGAACGACTGGCCCGGCTCGAGGTTCACCGCGTAGCGAACGATCGGATCTGGCTGCACCACCTCGGTGAACACCGGCTGGAAGTCAATGTCGAGCACCGAGGCAGCAAGCTCCTTCGGGACCACTTCGTCGTGCACGGCCACCGCCGCGTCGCTGGGGTTCGTGACCGTGACCTGGCTGGTGAACTCCGCCCCCTTCGGGCCCGCGAGGGTCCACAGACGCTGCACGTCGAGGCCCGTCGCACGGGCACGGACCACGCCCAGGTCGAGGGTCACCGACGTCGGGGCCGTCGCTCCGAACGTGGAGGCCGCGAGCTCCTTGCCGTCGTCGCCGCGGGTCGCCATGAAGAGCAGCCCGAGCAACAGCGCGACGACCGCTATGCCGACCCCGACCACGAGCCTCCGCGGCGTCCGACGGCCGACCGGCTCCGGTTCCGGCTCAACCACGGGCACGGCCACCGGCCGCACGCGGGCTCGGGTCACACCCTCGGCCTCGTCGCTTGCGGGGTCGACCATGGTCGGATGCCAAGCCAGTGGCTCGCCGTGCACGGTCATGGGGGTCACCGGGAAGCCCAGCGCGGCTTCGGCTTCCTGCAGCGCGGCGCCAAAGTCCGCCGCGTTGGCGAACCGCACCGCGGGGTCCTTGGCCAGTCCGCGCTCGAGAACCGCAGCCACCTGATCCGGTAAGCCCTCGAGGCGGAGATCCGGCGGATCCTCAGTGACCACGCGCATCATCAGCGGCGCCAGTCCCTCATCGCCACCCTTGCGGAACGGTGGTGAGCCCGTGACCAGCGAGAACAGCATCGACGACAGTGAGTAGACGTCGGAGCCGGGATGGGCCTTCGCGCCGGAGAGCACCTCTGGCGCGGTGTGCTCGATGGTCCCGGTGATCGACGACGACGTGGTCTCCGACGCGCCTCGGGCTCGAGCGATGCCGAAGTCGGCGAGGGCCGGCTCGTCGTGGCTGTCGAGCAGCACATTGGCCGGCTTGATGTCGCGGTGCATGATCCCGGCTCGATGCGCGGTTTCGAGCGCTCCGGCGAGCTTTACGGCAGTGCTCACAGCCACGGGCCACTCCATCGCGCCTCCGGCCCGCAGACGATCGGCCAACGAGGA
This sequence comes from Acidimicrobiales bacterium, assembly GCA_051002495.1. GTDB lineage: Bacteria > Actinomycetota > Acidimicrobiia > Acidimicrobiales > CADCTF01 > JBPCMH01. The sequence continues at coordinate 1,124 of JBPCMH010000132.1, read as the reverse complement.
CGCGCAGAGCTGCATGGCCAACCACGGACGACCCGAGCTGGTCACCCCGGCACCATGCACGCTGACGATGTTGGGGTGCTCTGAGAGGAGGCCCGTGGCCCGACATTCGTCCTCGAAGCGGCGGCGCTCGTCGCTCTCGATGCCCGGGAGCACCTTGACCGCCACCTGGCGGCCCATCGCCACCTGCTCGGCCCGGTACACGGTCCCGAAACCCCCGCGACCGATCTCCGTGGCCGGCCCGAACCCGTCGATGCCAAGATCGACGTTGCCTCCGCTGTCGCCAGTCACCTGTGTGCCGCAGCCTTTCGTCGTCCTTGCAGAGGCTTTCGTCGTACTTGTAAGGGTTATTCGGACGTGCCAAGCACGATCTGAGGCAATGAACGTCGCTCACTTCCAGATCGTTCGGTGGTCGAGCGACGATACGGCACGCGAGCGGCCCTGGTGCCGCGCGGCAGGGTGGGGTTCGCCTTGCCGAGTACATTCGGCACCGGTCGCAGGGATCCGCGCGGATTCAACACGCCTCTGCGAGGGGGCGACGCGGCGGGGAGGAACCATTGCAGCTCTGGGTCGCGGTGCGATCACAAGACGGATCCGAGCACGAGATGGCGGTCGACCTTCCCCCGGACACGACGGTGCAAGCGCTGACGGGCGCGCTGGCCGCCGCCATCGGCGTGCCCAACCCGTCTGACCACTGCCTCACCCTCGCGGACGGCCACGTGGCGACCGCAGAGCAGAGCGCCGGGAGGGCACTGCGCCATGGCGACGTGTGCACCCTGGGCGCAAGGAGCCCGGGCAGCACACCGGCCGAGCCCCAGAGTCAGACCGCCGGCACGTCGTTGGAGCTCGTGGTGGCCGCCGGGCCGCAGGCTGGCGCGCGCCTGACCGTTCCGCCGGGGACGTCCACCGTCGGGCGAGATCGGGATGCCGCAATCCGCATCCGCGACGACGAAGTGTCGAGGCGGCACTTCGAGGTCATCGTCGGCAACGACGACGACCTCGCCGTGCGCGACCTGGGGTCGTCGAACGGCACCTACGTCAACGGCAAGCTCATCGGTGACGCCCATCAGCCGGTTGGCCCAAACGACGTGATCGAGGTGGGCCGCTCCACCGTGCGATTCGCCCCG
>JBPCMH010000131.1:0-13392 GCA_051002495.1 Acidimicrobiales bacterium | reverse complement strand
TCATTGTCGATGTGTCTCGCATGCAGAGAGTCGCGCCGGCGCCGGCCACCCAGGAGTTGTTATCTGGCATCGAGGGCCCGAAGTATCTGTTCGTTGGTCAGATGCTCCCGCACAAGCGGCCCGATCTCCTCCTGAAGAGCTTCCATGCCCTGTCCACTTACATCGAGCCTGACGCGCATCTGTTCATGGTTGGCGCCGGTCGATTGCCCAACTACCTCGAAGTCGTGCATCAGTTCGTGAAGGAACTGAACCTCCACCGGGCCTACCTGACCGGCCCGGTTAGCGATGAGGATCTTGCCGCGTTTTACCAGGGTTGCGATGTGTTCGTGACGCCGAGCGAGCACGAGGGTTTCTGCATCCCCCTGTTGGAGGCGATGGCATTCGAACTGCCCATCGTGGCCCGAGACTTTGCCGCCATTCCCGAGACCTTGGGTGGAGCCGGCCTCCTGCTCGACGCGGAGGCAACGGTCCTGGGCCTAGCCGAGGGTATGCACGAGTTGATCGCCAACCGTGAACTGGTCGAGACCTACCGTCGCCTCGGCAAGGATCGGCTGGAGGCGTTCGACGCCGACCGGTCGAGGGCTACGTTCCTCAGCCACATTGCGGAGCTCGTGTGAGGCTGTTGTACGTCAGCCCTCGATACGGGCTTGAAGTTGCAGGGGGAGCGGAGCTCCAGTGCCGCCAGTTCGCCACGAGGCTCGCCGAGCGTGGCCATGACGTTCACGTAGTCACCACCTGCGCGACGAACTACGTCGATTGGGCCGACGTCTACGAGCCAGGAGTGAGCGAGCTCGACGGGGTCACCGTCCATCGTCTGCGGGTTCGAGCCCCGCGGGAGGATCGGACGTTTGGTCCGTTGAACGCTCGCGTTCCGTGGGGGACCAAGCCCATGCCGCTCTACCTCCAAGAGGAATGGATGCGAATGCAGGGCCCGGATGTCGGTGGCTTCGCCGATTGGCTCGAGACGAACGCCCTCGACTTCGACGTGGTGAGTTGCGTTCCATACCTCTACGACACGACCTGGGTGGCGCTCCGTACCTTGGCGGGCCGGGTCCCCACCCTCCTCCACCCGGCCACCCACGACGAGCCGCCGCTCTATCTCCCGCTGTTCGACATTATGTTCCGGCTCGCGTCGGCCTTCGCGTTCTTCACCGAAGAAGAGCGCGACCTGGTTGCGAAACGCTTCGACCTGTCCGTGCCCTCCAGCATCGTAGGAATCGGCGCCGATCTCGACCGCACTGGTGACCCCGCAGCATTCAGGGCCAAATTCGGAGTTGGGGACGACCCCTACCTGTTGTTCGTTGGCCGGCTCGATCCCGGGAAGGGATCGCTGGAGCTCTACGACTTCTTCGCCGCATACAAGGAGCGCAACCCCAGCCCGCTGAAACTGGTGTTCCTGGGTGACCCGGTCCGTCCGGTCGACCCTCACCCTGACATGACCGTGACCGGGTTCGTCGCTGACCAGGTCAAGGATGACGCGATGGCTGGCTGCCTCGGGCTCGTGCAGCCGTCCTTCTTCGAGAGCTTCTCGAGGGTGCTCACCGAGGCCTGGGCGCATCGGCGCCCGGCCCTGGTGCAGGGTCGGTGTGAGGTGCTCCGTGGTCAGTGTATGCGGTCGGGCGGAGGGATTCCATATTGGGGCTTCCCCGAGTTCGAAGCGGCGCTCGACCTGCTGGTCGAGCATCCGAAGCTCCGAGACGAGCTCGGCCGTCGTGGGCGTCATTACGTCGAGGACCGCTACGACTGGGAGCATGTACTCGACGGCTACGAGCACCTGCTCGTGGAAACCGCGTCCCTCGCAGGCCGTCCGCTTCGCCGATGAGGGGACGCCACCCCGGCAGCGATATCGTCGCGGGCGCACGTGGGCCCGCCTGCCCACACCGAGGCGAGGAATGCCGGTGCCCGACCTGACCCTGTCGATTGTGATGCCCGTCTACAACGAGCGTTCCTGGGTGCAACGATCAATTCCGGCGGTTCTGGCTCAGGCCGCGGCTGCGGATCTGGCGAGCGTCGAGGCGATCATTGTTGACGACGGCTCGACGGACGGCACCTCCGAGGTTCTCGACGAGCTGGCAGAAGTGCACCCCATCAAGGTGGTCCACCAGCCAAACGGAGGTCGGCTGGCCGCCCGTCACGCCGGCTTGGAACTGGCCGGTGGTGACATGGTGTTGTTCATCGACAGTCGCATCATCATGCGCGACGGTGCGCTGAAGTTCGCGTGCGAGCAGGTCGCTCAAGGGCGTCGAGTGTGGAACGCGCATGTGGAGATCGAGACCGGAAACCCGTACGCCGCATTCTGGGACGGCATCGCCCGAGTGGCATGGGCCGACTACTTCAGCGCCCCCCGCACGATGAGTTACGGCCTCGACGACTTCGACCGGTACCCAAAGGGAACGACCTGCTTTCTCGCCCCCCGCGATCTCCTGGTCCAGGGCATGAGCTCGTTCACCACCTTCTACGCCGATGTACGAAACGCCAACGACGACACCACGGTAATTCGACACATCGCCGCCAATGAATCGATTTGGCTGTCGCCTGATTTCTGCGTCGACTACACCGGGCGTGACTCGGCACAAAAGTTCATGAAGCATGCGAACGCCCGCGGCACGGTCTTCGTCGACGGCCATCTGCGGAAGGGTGGCCGCTTCACCCCGGTCATCCTCAGCTTCTTCCCCGCATCGTTGGCCGCCTTGGTGGTCGTCATCCGCCGGCCGCAACTGATTCCGGTCGGCGTGCTCGGGATTGTCGCCTCGGCTGCTGCGATGGCCAAGTTCAAGGGGCTGCCCGGAAGACTGACACGCCCGGTGGCCATGCTCGCACCCGCGTTCGCGGTCGCGTTCGGCGCCGGCATGTGGCGTGGTCTGCTGCTGGCTATCCAGGCAAGGGCGTGCAAGTGATCGTATTCGTCTATGGGACGACAGGTGAGCTGATCAAGCTTGCACCCGTCATGCGTCGCCTGCAGGACCAGGACGAGCCCTACATCTGCGTATCGACCAATCAACAGGCACGTCAGATTCACCCCATGTGCGACGAGTTGGAGCTCCGCCACCCAGACCACGTCCTCTGGGGTGGGATTCGAGGTCACGATCTGTCGAAGTCGTGGCAGATTCCGCTGTGGGCGATCGTGCTCGCCGTGCGCTTCGTGTGGCTCATCCCACGGCTGCGGCGGGAACGGGGACCGGGCCAGCACGTCGTGATGGTTCACGGCGACACCATTACCACCGTCGCCGGTGCCGTCATGGGGCGATGCCTCCGTTCCCCGGTCGCACATCTCGAGGCTGGGCTCCGGAGTCACGACTGGCGTCACCCATTCCCGGAGGAGTTGAATCGCCGGATCGTCAGCAGGCTTGCTGTGCTGCACTACGCGCCGAACGACGTTGCCGTGAAGAACCTGGTTGGCACCCCAGGCGAAACGGTCAACATTGAGGCCAACACGGTTCGGGACAGCCTCGAGCTCGTGCCCAGAGATCGGTTGCCGTCTATCCCTGGCATCGAACGGTTCCTCGATGAGCCGTTTGGTCTCGTGTCGATCCACCGATTCGAGCTGTTGGCTCAGCGTGACCGGCTCCAGGAGTTGCTGGAGCTGCTCACCAAGGAAACGCAGCGGACGCGCCTGTTGTTCATCGACCACCCCGTCACGGTGGCCAAGTTGGAGCAGTACCGGCTGCAGCACCTGTTCGACGACGACCGCTTCGTGCGCGTGCCTCGACTCAGCTATCTGAACTTCATTTCCATGCTGCGCCAAAGCCGCTATCTCGTCACCGACAGCGGCGGAGCGCAAGAGGAGTGCTACTTCATGGATCAGCCGTGCTTGGTCCACCGGATGGCCAGCGAACGGCATGAGGGTGTCGGCACCAATGTGGTGCTGTCCAAGTTCGACCTTGGTGTCCTGAAGACGTTCTTGGATGACCCCGAGCGATACCGGGTGGGCCACCGTCCTGAAGTCGAGTCTCCCTCTGACAAGGTGATCGCCGATCTTCGCGAGCGTGGCTTCCTGCGATGACCGGCGACATGGAGAGCCCGCCGGCCGACGCGCTCGTGGATGCGGAGCGGTCTTCTGCCCGCGCTGGGGTCATTCTCTTCATCGCCCTGTCGGTGGCCAACGCCAGCAACTACCTGTTCCAGGTCGTTGCCAGCCGGCTGCTCGGCCCTGCTGACTACAGCCTCATGGGAGGCATCTTTGCGATCGTCACCGTCGTCGGGGTATCAACATCCGCGCTCCAGACCTCCGCGGCGAAGATCGTCGCGGCTAACCCCAAGCGTTCGCCGATCCGGTTGCGAGATGACGAGCTGGTCAAACGGGCGCTCAAGATCGCCATCCCAGTAGCGATCTTGTTTGCCTTCATCAGCCCGCTTGTCTCGCAGTTCCTCCGCGCCGGCATCGCGCCGTCTCTGTTTCTTGCGCTCTATCTCGCCCCCGCCCCGCTCTTGTCCATCGGGTTCGGGCGGTTGCAGGGACTGCAGGCGTTCGGCGCCTTCGCCGCGCTATCGCTGGGTTTGGCCGGCGGGAGATTGGTGGTCACCACCGGCGTGCTCGCCCTCGGTGCCGGCGTGACCGGTGTCATGGCGACCGCGTTTCTCGTCACTGCGGTGGGCGCTTGGGTGGCGCTGCACATGTCGCGCGGTGCCGCGGAGTTGCCTCTGGCGGAGATGTGGAAGGACACGGGAAGGGCAACGGTCGCGCTCGTCCTCTTCTGGGTCCTTGTGAGCATCGATGTGCCCATCGCCCGTCACGCACTGAGCGCAGAGGCCGCCGGTCAGTACACCGCTGCGTCGGTCATCGGAAAGGCGGTCCTGTGGCTCCCAGGAGCCATCTCCCTCGTCATGTTCCCGAAGGTTGCTCAGGCCCGTCAAGCTGGCGAGCTGACTCATCCGCACCTGGTGCGGGCGCTGGTGATCACTCTCGGATTGTGCGGCGGGGCGGTGGTCGGTATGTGGGCCCTTGGTTCCTCACTGATCCCGATGGTGTTCGGCGAGACCTATGCAGAAGGGGCCGGACTGGCCTGGCAGGTGGGCTTGGTGTGCATTCCGTTCGCGGTCGCCAACTTGCTGATCTTCTACCACTTGACTCGCGCTTCGAGCGGGTTCATCGCCGCCCTCGTCGTTGGTCTACTACTTGAAGGTGGAGCCTTACTTCTGTTCCACGACTCGGTTCAGGGAATCATCTTCAGCCTCGGTGCCGCCAGCGCGGCCATCGTGGTCGGGTTGGTGGCGCCCGGCGGACTGCGACGCCTGCGCGACCTCTCGGGTCGTGCCCAGACCGCATGATCGCCGGACGGAGTTATGTCATCGAGGCGAGCGGATTCGCCGACGGCCCCGCCCAGGCGCTGCGCGACCACTTGGTGGCGAACGGAGCAGCCTCGGTCACCACGATCGCCCACCCCCTCGTCCCCGAAGGCCCGCGCCGGCATCGGGTGACGATCGCTGGAGCGAATGTCGATGCCGGGCATCGCGATATACGTCGGCCCTTCCGGCCACCGCTGACTTACCCGTTCGATCTGGTCACGCCCGTCATCCCTCCGCGGGCCGAGGTGTGGTTCGGCTTCAACAACCTCGCCGCAGCTCGCGGCCTGGCCGCGCGTCGCCTGCACCGCGTGGATCGGGTCGTTTACTGGGCCGTTGATTTCTTTCCCGACCGATTCGGTCCAGGCCTGATGACGAAGGCCTACGACGCGGTCGATGGACTGGCGTCGAAGCGGGCCGACCTTCGCGTCGAACTCTCAGCCGCGGCCCTCGACGGCCGAGCGGATCGCTTGCAACTTGGCGACCGTGCCGCCCCCGCAGTGGTTGTACCCATGGGCGCGTGGCTCGACCGAGTGCCGACCACCGGGCCCGACCATCACGCGAAGCGCAAGGTTGTCTTCCTTGGCCATCTCGTGCCACGGATGGGGGCTGCAACCCTGCTCGACGCCATGGAGATCCTGGTGGATCGGCCGGACCCTCCCGCGCTCGAGGTCATTGGCGGAGGCCCGTTGCTCGAGGAACTGCGGCAGCGGGTCTCGCACGGGACTTTGGCCGGCCACGTGAAGATGCTGGGATTCGTGGAGGATCACCAGGATGTCGAGCGAATCCTGGCAAGCAGCTCGGTGGCGGTGGCGCCGTACGAGACTTCCGGGGAGTCCTTCACGCGTTTTGCCGACCCCGGCAAGCTCAAGAGCTACCTGGCCGCTGGACTGCCGATCGTCCTCACCGACGTGCCGCCGAACGCATCTGAGTTGCAGGCGGAGGCGGGCGCGGAGCTGGTTGAGGCAGATCCATCGGCGATCGCGAGAGGCATCGAGCGTGCCCTCGCCGATGCGAGCGACTGGCAGCGGCGACGTACGGCCGCACTCACGTATGTGCGTCGCTTCGACTGGCCGACGGTCCTGGGTCCAGTCATCGAACGGGTCACGACGCCGAACTAGTGCTGCCGCGCAGAAGTAAGTCGCGTGTCATGCGGCGAGAGGGTCGGCGGCGTAGGTCCACTTGAACGGTTTGGCCTTCTGGTCGTAGTCGGCGATGAAGGTGAGCATCTTGGTGATGAGGTCGTCGCGGCTGGTGAAGTTGCCGTTGCGGATGACCTTGCGTTGCAGGATCGAGAAGAACATCTCGACCTGGTTGACCCAGCTGGCGTGGGGCGGCGTGAAGTGGGTGACCCAGCGCGGGTGAGCAGCGAACCAGGCCTTGGTGTGCTTGGAGGTGTGGCTCGATCCGTTGTCGAGCACGACGTGGACCTCAAGGTTGGGATCGATGGCGGCGTCGAGTTGGTCGAGGAACGCGCAGAAGTTGACCGAGTCGTTCTTGCCGGGGATCGGCTCGGCGAGCACCTCACCGGAGTGGACGTTCAACGCGGCGAACAGCGACGCGGTGCCGTGTCGGATGTACTCCCATTCCCGACGGATCCTGCGGCCCGCGGCCGGCGGCTGGTCCTTGTGTTTGCGTTGCTTGGCCTGCACCGACGTCTTCTCATCGACCGAGAGCACGATGGCGTTGTCGGGGCAGTTCAGGTAGACGCCGCACACATCGTGAACCCGGGTCCAAAAGTCGGGGTCGTCGGGGCGGTTCAACCAGCCCCGTACCCGGGTCACGTCGAGGTGTAGCGAAGCAAGGATCCGGCCGACCTGGGACGAGGAGATCTTCACACCTTCATCGTGGAGCCGGTCCGCGAGATCTTCGTGGGTCCACGCCGGCACCGGATCGTTCTCGTCCTTTTCCGAAGTCGCGAGAGCGGCAAGTTGGAGACGCTCATCATGGGTGATCCGTCGGGGTCGCCCCGACCGCGGCTTGTCCTCCAGACCGTCGATGCCTTCAGCCGCGAACCGTCTCCGCCACTCGCCGACCATGTGCTCGTTCATGCCGACGGAGCGGGCGATCTGTCGGAGCGGGACACCGTCACCGCAGCCGAGAATCACCCGTGCCCGGCGTGCTTCGCGTTGGGTCGAGGTGTGCGCGTTCGCTCGTAGTTCCAAGACCGCCCGGTCCTCGTCACACACCACAAGCCGCTCGACTGTGAACCCCATGGCTGGCCTCCTCGCACGCCGACCACACCATCAAACTACACGCGAGTAACTTAAGCGGGGATGCACTAGGTCCCCCAGCGGCGTCAGCTGGGAAGAGCTTCGACGCTCAGCATCGACAGGTTGATACTGACGATCCGGCCGTCGCCGGTGGCCTTGAGCACCGATCCGATGGGCACCGCCTCCGGCGAAGCCTGCAATCGCAGGGTCGAGGTCGAGGTGGTCCTGAACGTCACTTTGGTTCGCCGGTCCGAGCTGATCTCGCCTCGCCAGATGGTCTGTCCGTCTTGGGTGATGGTGAGGCGTCGCGGCTCGGCGAAGCTCACCGCCTCGAACGAGACCTCCAGCGGCGGTTTGGTTCGACCGAACCGCCGCAGTCCGAGCGTTGCCTCGGTGCCCATCCAGCGCTGGCTGGCGAAGCCCTCCGACTCCCCGAAGAGAAATCCGTCACCAATCGTCAGGGCGGCAACGGCGCTTGGCCCCGGAGCAATGTCGTAGGCGGTGCCGAACTCACCGCGGAACCGTTCGATGAGTCCGGGCGGTGCAGGCGGCCCAGCCTCGAGCGCCTGGCCGTACAACGACGGATGAAGGATGACCGTCGTGACGCCCAATCGGCGCAGCACGGGCAGCGTTTGCGGGTCGTTGAGCCCGATCAGCGCGGCCGTGAGCTGCCACGAGCGGGTGCCCGTCTCGGCGCCATTCAGCATGGGTCGATCGAAGATCCGCTGATAGGTGAGGTAGGTCAGATGGGGCGACAGCGGGGGGTCGACGAGTGGGTAGTTGGCCACGATGCCCGAGTCGTCCTCTGCAGCCACCCAGCGATACACCGAGGGTGTCTCGGTTGCGTATGACCACGTTGGTCTCGGCGGTACGGCGAGCAGATCAAAGCTGACGACCAGCAGCGCCGCGGTGACCACGGTGATCGAGCGAAGTCGGGAGCGGCCGGCCAGCAACGCGACGCCGACGGCCGCGAGCGGTACCAGTGCTGCGTGCAATGGGATGAAGAAGCGGGCGAACACTCTCCAGAAGGGGATTACGGAGTAGACGAGTCCTGAAGGAAAGGACAGGTCGACGAAGCCTGCGTCGACCTTTGGCGGCGCGCTGAACAGCCCAGCGACGACGACGCCGGTGCCCAAGATGATCGCGAGTTGCCGGATTGGTACCGCCAGAGAACGCGGCCGGTGTCGGCGGGCGGCAGCGACGACGGTGACTCCTGCAAGCGCGATGACGGTAAGCCCGACATAGAGGGTCTGCTCGACGTAATTGGACTCGTGGAGGTGGCGATCTTGCCACGACCCGAAGTAGTTGGAGAAGACCGGATGGGTGCGAGCGGGAAGTACGAACTCCCACGGGCGAGCGCTGTAGATGTTGACATCGCCAAGGGTGCGCTCGACCGACGAGGAAACTTCGGATGAGCTGGTGGCCAGCACAAACCCGATGGGGAGCAGGCAGGCTCCGGCGACGACCGCGGACAGCAACGACAGGCGCACGTACCGGGCCAGTTCAGCCCGAGAAGCGGTGCGGAACTTGGTGATGATGCCGCCGACGACGAGAGCGCCCGCCATCACCGTCGCGGTCAGCAGGTAGTAGCCGTCGATGTAGCCAGCCAGCGCGATGGCGCCACCGGCGATCAAAGCTGACCGCCGAGTCGGTCGCCGCCAGGCCGCCAGCAGCGCCCAAATGATCAGGGGGAAAACCCAGAGGTGGACGTAGTCGACGTGGCCTTCCGCCTTGCGCACCGCGAACGGAGAGAACGCGTACGCGTAACCGGCGACGAGCGCGGCCCCGCGATGGCCGGTCAACCACGTCGCCAAGCCGAACATGGCCAGCCCGCTAAGCACGAAGCCGCTGATCACGGCCAGGTTCCACGAACACACCGGCCCGACAACTTGCGTGGCTACCCATGTCGGCAGCATCACCACACCCGACGTAACGAAGATCGGTCGCCAGAGGTCGCCGCCATCGGGGGCGTTGATCAAGGGGGTGTGGCCCTTGAGTGGCGCGGCGTTGAGCTCTTCGTAGTTCCACTGAAGCCAGATCATCCCCGCAGTCGCGTCACCCGGCCCCCCGAAGATCGTGGTCGAGCACTCCGTCACCGGCCGAATGCCTACTGCCGCGACGGTCGCCGCCAGGAAGAAGGCCACAACCGCGACGGCGGTTGCCGCTCGCTTGGCCGGGCTCAAAGGGGGTGTGTTTGGCCCGTCTTGGTCGGGCTGGGCTTCGGGCTCGATGCTCGGTGCCGTCACCCGCGGGTCTGCCGACTTCGCCGGCGCCTCCGATAGATCGTCCACGTGTCACGCAACACGTCGAGGACGGCCTTGGCCCCGGTGGTTGTCTCGAAGGAGTAATCGAGGTCTACGGGGCCCTCCACGATCACAGCGCCGCGGTCATTGAGGGCCACCAGGAGTTCCAGGTCGAAGGCGAATCCGTTGCTCGACAGTTCAGGGGCGACCTCTCGCAGGAGATCGGCGCGGAATGCCTTGAGGCCAGTCTGGGTGTCGCTGAGGTCGAGCCGGAACAGGTGGTGGATCAGCTGCTGATATATCCGGCTCTGCAACCGGCGGAAGAACGGATACTCCACGCTCGAAGCTGGATCGCGCTTGGAACCGACGGCGACATCTGCCCCCGCTTCGACTTTCGCGACCAGCCCACCGATGCCGTCCGGATGGAGCTCCATGTCGCTGTCGATGAAGGCGATGACGTCGCCTTTCGCGTTGTCGACGCCGTACCGGATCGCATAACCCTTGCCTCGCTGCTGTTCGTAAACGAGCACCCTGATGTCGTCATGTCGTTCGGCCTCGGCGACGGTGTTGTCCGGGCTCCCATCGGATACGACGATGATCTCGTACGGGCGATCCAAAGCCTCGAGCGATGACCGCAAGAGGTTGAGCGACTCATAGATGCGGTGCCCCTCGCGGTAGGCGGGGGTGACCACCGACAGCAGGCCCTTTCCCTGGGCGGGCGTTTCGGTCACGGTTCGACGATTTCGTGCTCGGGGCTCATTGCGGTTATCAGGGGTTCCGCGGTATCCGGCGTGGTGCCGTTCATCTGGCTGCGGAGCAGAAGAGCGAGGGCGACAACACCGACTGTGGCCCCGGCGACAAGGCCGAGCTCAACCCGTCGGAGGAGGCCATCGCCGAGGGCGATCGTCACCGCCAGCGCTGTCACCGCGATGGCCCAGCCTGCGGCGACCTTGGCATGGCCGTGGAGGGCGATGAGCGCTTGGGAGAGGGCCTGGGCGAGCATGAAGATTGCACTTGCGAGTGCAAGCAGGCCGAGGTCGACCCGGTCGAGCTTGTCGAACTCGGGCCCGAAGAGCAGCCGCAGGACGGGCGGCCCGACGGCAAATGCGCCAATGGTGGCAGCGATGCCGATCGCCACGACCACCACCGAGAGCCGACGCAGTCCAGTTCGGAAATCCGTGAACCGACCGCTGGCGGCCAGGCCAGCCAACTTCGGGAGGAGCGCGGCCTGTACGGCCTGGAAGAGAAACAGTGGCACCCGGGAGATGATGAGCCCGGCTTGGAACTGCCCGGCGATGGCCTGCTCGTTGGGCGAGGCCAGGATCTTCACGACTGGAACGCTGGCGTTGACGAAACCTTGGGAGAGCACAGCGCCGAGGAGCAACCATCCGATGGCACCGGACAGCTCGGCCCGGGGAGCCTCCGGCCCGGGCACGAGCAGGCCACGTTGCGGTATGAGGGCCAACCCGACGGAGGCGAACGGGACCAGCCCAACGAGCAAGCCGAATGGGCCGGCGGTAGCGACGCCAACCGCCCCGAGCACGACTGCGGCGACTACCCGGATGACGCCTTCTGCTCCCAACAAGAGGCCGTAGCCCGCGAACCGACCGGTCCCAGACAGCGCCCCACGGGCCAGATGGCTGATGGCATAGGCCGGCAGCGAAGCCAGGAGAGCGACGAAGAGAAGGTCTTGGTCGTCGAAGAGCAACCGACGAATGGGGTCCTGGAGGGCCAGGCACAGCGCCACCAGGGCGACGACGAAGACCGCGGCGATCGAAGCGGCGCGGCGCACAACCGGGCCACCTCCCTGACCAACGGCGGCCCGGGCCGAGACCGCCCGGCTGACCTCCTGCTCGAGCGGGAAGAAGAAGCCGGGCGCGGCAAAGAACACGAGGGTCCACAGCACGGACAGAGGCGCGTACCGTTCCGGCCCCATGGCGCGAGCGGCCACCACGAAGAACACATACGCGGTGAGGCCAAGCAGCATCAGGCCAACACCCACAGGCAACGTGCCTTCTGGAAGGGTGCTCGTTCGTTCCGGTCGTTCGTCCTGGCGCAGTGCTGCTCCAAAGCTCGGGCGTCGGCCGCAGGCTACCGCCAGGTCAGAGGCCCGCCGGTATGCTCCACCGGGCGATGAGTACCACCCGATACCGCTGTGCCTCCTGCGGGAACGTCACCCGATTCACGGTAACGACCACCCGCCGCACCAAGGCCTTCCACCACTTCACCCTGGCTGGTGACCTCGCCATCGAGGACGAGGAGGTCCTTGACGATCAGGTCGAAGGGGTCGAGTGCCGGTGGTGTGGCAATGGCGCGGGGGTCGAGGAGATGACCGAGGCCGACCTGTCCGAGAGCGAGGCCTGAGTCTCGGTCCCCGACGCCGCGGTTCGGGGTGCCTTGCTGTGTGCCGTCGAGGTGGCGCGGCAGGATTTGACCGACCCCGATGCAGCCGGGCAGGTGCCACGGGTGTTGCATCGGGTCGCGGGATTCGTGAAGTTGCCCGCCGCGGCTCTCGCCACGGTCCGGCACGCCCTCGACAACGACGAGAACTTTCGCACTCGGGTTGCTGAGGCAGTCGACGACGACATCGACCGCGCCAGCTACCTCTTCCTGCATCGTCCAGACGGCTGGCTGGCCGAGGTCGAAGGGATGAGCGTCGAAGAGCCGGACGACTCGACCGACGGCGCCGCGGTCCCAGCGCGGCGGCTCCGCGCCGCGGAGAAGGCCCGCGATCGTGCCGAAGAGCAGAGGGCCGAGGCCGAAGAGCGAGCGGCGCGGCTCGGGCGCGAGATCGAGGACGAACGCCAGCGTCGGCTCGACGCCGAGCAACAGCAGGCGGAGATGGCCGGGCGGGTCGATGAGCTGACAAACGAGGTGGCTCGGCTCTCGGCGCTGTTGCGAGAGGCCGAAGGCAAGAGGGCCGAGGCCGACCATCGCTTCGCCCAAGGAGCGGAGGTAAGGGCCAAGCTGAAGGCCGAGTTGGATCAGGTGTCCAATCGGCTGGAGCAGGCATCAGCGTTGAGCGCTCCGGTGCCGCCGGCCGACCGCGCCCCCCGTCAGGACACCTCGCGACCCATCGACGATCGCGAAGCACGTCGCCGCCCCACGATGTTGCCGCCCGCCGTTCTTGACGACTCGGTTGAGGCGGCCCGCCATCTGGCCGGTGTCGCGGGCATGGTGCTCTATGTGGATGGCTACAACGCCAGCATCGGCGCGTGGCCGGAGGTGGCCATTGAAGAGCAGCGTGCGCGTCTGATCTCCGCCCTTGTCGAGTTGCACTCTCGAACCGGGGTCAGGGTGCGTGTCGTCTTCGACGGAACTGAGCAAACGAGGCGGACGAGCCCAGCATCCGGTCGGGGCGTTTCGGTCATCTTCACCGAGGATGGTTGCGAGGCCGACGACGTGATCATCGACGCGGTGCGCGACATCGACAGGCCCGTCACGGTGGCCAGCGACGACCGACGGGTCAGAGACGGAGCTGGGGAGGCGGGGGCCAACCTGTTGGGTATGCGCCAGCTCTTTGCCCTACTCGGCCGCGAACGCTGAGAGCCGTGAGTTCCTGTCACACCCTCGGTAGATGCTGTTCCTCAGACGAGCTGCCCGCCAGCTCGCGTCGGTTGAGGAGACCCCTGATGACCAATGACCCCTTCCAC
>JBPCMH010000130.1:0-4236 GCA_051002495.1 Acidimicrobiales bacterium | reverse complement strand
GCCGAGGAACTGATCTTCTCCGAGCCCACCACCGGCGCCCAGGACGACATCGAGAAGGCCACCGCGATCGCGAGGGCCATGGTCACCGAGTACGGCATGAGCGACAACCTCGGGCCGCAGCAGTTGGGCCAGAAGCAGGGTGAGGTATTCCTGGGCCGCGACTACGGGCATCAGGCGAACTACTCCGACGAGGTCGCCGGCCGCATCGACACCGAGATTCGCGGGCTCCTTGATGCCGCGCACAAAGAGGCCAGAGCGGTCCTCACCAAGCATCGCAAGGTGCTCGACCAACTTGCCGAGGCGCTCATCGAGCAAGAGACGCTTGACACCTCCGAGCTCAACGCCATCATTGGCGGGCTCCCCGTGTGGGGTAGGCCGTCCACCGCGGCAAAGGGCAATGGGACCGCCAAGTCAGCGGGAGCGCGTAGCAACGGTCAGAAGCCGGCGAGGCGCCGTAGCCGTTCGACCAAGGCTGACTGATGACCGAGATAAGCCCCGTCGATCTCGGCCGAATCGAAAAGGCGGTCAAGGAGATCCTCGAAGCCATCGGCGAGGATCCTGACCGCGACGGCCTGCTCGACACGCCGGGGCGGGTTGCCCGGATGTACGCCGAGATCTTCGAGGGACTGCGGCAGAAGCCGGCCGATGTACTGAGCACGGTCTTCGACGCCGGCCACGATGAGATGATCATCGTTCGAGACATTGCCGTGGCATCGATGTGCGAGCACCACCTGGTGCCCTTCATTGGCCACGCCAACGTGGCGTACATCCCCAACGAAGACGGCCGGATCACCGGGCTGTCCAAGCTGGCCCGCTTGGTCGATGTGTTCGCCAGGCGACCACAGGTGCAGGAGCGGCTGACGACCCAGATCGCCGACGCGATCGCAGCATTCCTGGATCCCCGAGGCGTGATGGTTGAGATTGAGGCTGAGCATCTCTGCATGTCGATGCGCGGCGTCCGCAAGCCCGGAACCACCACCATGACCTCGGCCGTCAGGGGGCTCTTTCGTACGGATGGACGTACCAGGGCCGAGGCGTTGTCGCTGCTCACCCGCACGCGCTGAGGTCGCCGGAGCCGAGTTCAGCAAACGTCAGAACAACATCGGATACATTGGCGCCAACCGGCGGGGATGGCGGGGGGCCCAAGCCGTTGGCAGTACGCTTCGGGCCGATGCCGCCTGGGTGCTGCCGTGTGATGGGTGTTCTGAACGTCACGCCGGATTCGTTCTCTGACGGCGGCCGATGGTTCGACCATGCCGCCGCCGTCGACCATGGCCGTGCCCTGTTCGGCGCCGGCGCAGACGTGGTTGACGTGGGTGGCGAGTCCACCCGGCCCGGGGCCGAACCGGTCGGGGCCGCGGAGGAGATCCGCCGGGTGGTCCCGGTGATCGAGGCTTTGGCCCGCCTGGGACGAGTATCGGTCGACACCCGTCATCGCGAGGTTGCTGAGGCCGCGGTCTCCGCCGGGGCGACCTTGGTCAACGACGTTTCAGCCAGCCTGGCCCAGGTCGCGGCTGAGGCTGGTGTTGGCTGGGTCGCCATGCACATGCAGGGCCAGCCCTCCACGATGCAGGCCGAGCCGAGTTACGGCGACGTGGTGGCCGAAGTTGCTCAGTACCTGTTCGAGCGGGCCGACGCCGCGGTCGCCATCGGCGTCGAGGAGGTCTGGGTTGATCCGGGGATCGGCTTCGGGAAGACCTTTGATCACAACCTCAAATTGCTTCGACACCTTCGACGGATCGTCGACGGCGGCTATCCCGTGGTTGTCGGCACGAGCCGAAAGGCCTTCGTGCGGCGGCTGTGTGGCGATGTGACGATCGAGGCGGTCCGGAGCGGAGACGACGTGGCCCTTGAAGGTTCTCTCACCACGGCAATCGTGGCCATGAACGCCGGTGTCGGCATGGTGCGTGTCCACGACGTCGCCGAGACGGTGCGCGCCGCGCGCCTCCTCCGCGAGGCGGTGGCGGCATGAAGGGCAAATGGGAGAAGGGCATCGAGCCGCGAAACTTCGCGTGGATCATCAAGGAGAAGCTGGCGGTGAGCGAACGCCCGGGCGGTTATGCCCGCACTCACCGCAAAGTGCGCCGCCATGAGGAGATCCTGTGGCTGCGCAATCAGGGCTTCACCAGGGTGGTCTCGCTGCTGAACTCCCCCCACAATCTGCACGCCTACGACGAACTCAGTATGCCGTGGTCGCACTACCCCTTCGAGACCGGGACCGACCTGCGGGGCGTACTCAGGCAGCTCTATCCCAGCCTCCGGGTTTGGCTCGCCGGTGAGGAGCGGGTGCTCCTTCACCAAGAAGACGTGGGTGACCGGCTCATGGGTGTCGTGGCCGGCTACCTGATCTGGTCGAACATGATGGAGGGTGGGCCGGACACCATCGTCGTGGTCGAGCGACTGTTCCACAAGCAGATGGGGCCTATCGGCCGCCAGCTGGTTACCGCCGCGCTCGAGATGAGGTCGGCCTGACCGACGACCGAGTGGTCGTGCGGGGTATCCGCGCCATGGGCACGCACGGCCTGCTCCCTGAGGAGCGAGACCGAGCCCAGCCCTTCGAGGTCGACGTGGAGTTATGGCTCGACCTGCGCGCTGCGGGGCAGAGCGACGACCTCGAAGACACCGTCGACTACGGACAAGTTGTGTCCCAGGTCAGCGCGGTCATCGCTAACGAGCAACACAATCTGCTCGAACGCTTGGCCGCCCGGATCTGCGAGGTGGCCTTGGCCAACCCCAAGGTGCGAACCGCAGAGGTGGCGGTCCGCAAGTTGCGTCCGCCAGTGCCCGCCGATCTCGACCACGTCGAGGTCCGCATCAGGCGCGGTCGGTGAAGGCTTACCTGGCACTCGGATCCAACGGCGGAGATCGTTGGAAGCACCTACGCGATGCCGTTGGCTCATTGTCGAATGTTCTGGCTACCTCGTCGGTCTACGAGACCGATCCCCAAGGCGGCCCGCCCGGACAGGGCCCGTATCTCAACTGCGTTGTCGTCATCGACACCGACCTCACACCCCGTCAGCTCCTGGGTGTGTGCCACCGCCTGGAGTCGGCCGCAGGACGGGTTCGGGAGGCGAGGTGGGGCCCTCGCACGCTCGACGTCGACATCCTGATCGTTGAGGGCCACACCGTGAACGAGCCCGATCTGGCCGTCCCACACCCGCGGATGGGCGAGCGCCGGTTCGTCCTGGAGCCCTTGGCAGAACTAGCCCCCGAGCTGGTTCCTGAGGGCTGGGACCTGCTTGGCGGAAGAGTTCAGCTCGCCGGTAGGTTGTAGAGCACACGAACGGCACCCCGCCCGGGGGTCGGAACGTCGAAGGGAAGCAATGCCCGCAGTCCGCATCATCGGACCCGGTCGGGCCGGCCGCGCGCTGGCCAGGGCTTTGGCGTCCGCGGGATGGTCCGTCGATGGCGTCCTCGGCCGCACCGACCCCCCTGCCCTCGCCGCGGCCGGCGTCGATCTGCTCGTCATCGCAACGCCAGACGCCGCTGTCGCCGCGGTGGCTTTGTCCGTCGAGCCGACCGCGTCGTGCGTTGTGGCCCACATGGCCGGGTCGTTGCCGCTCGCCGCACTCGCCCCACACCAGAAGCGCGCCTCGCTCCATCCGCTCCGCGCCATCCCGTCGCCGGCCACCTCGCTTGCCGGCGCTTGGTTCGCGGTGGCCGGGGATCCTCTCGCCGTTGAGGCCGTCGAAGCCATCGGCGGGCGGCCTGTCCCCGTCGCCGACCATCAGCGGGCCAGCTATCACGCGGCCGCAACGGTCGCCGCCAACCACGTCGTCGCGCTCGCCGGGCAGGTGGAGCGGATCGCTGCGGAGGCTGGCCTTTCTCTTGACCTGTTCATCGAGCTCATGCGCGACGCCATCGACAACGTCCAACGGGAGGGACCGAGGGCGGCACTGACCGGTCCGGTCGCGCGGGGCGACTGGACAACGGTCGAGGCCCACCTCGCTGCCATTGAGCCGAGCGAACGCCCCGGCTATCTCGCCATGGCCCTTGAGGCGGCCCGGTTGGTCGAGCGCGACGTGCCGCCGACGGTGGCTGCGGTCGAGCGTCTCGCGGCCAACCGAACCGGGGTGCAGTGATGGAGTTCCACGAAAGCGTCGCCTCGTTCCGCAAGGCCCTCGACACCGCCAGGACTGACGGACGAACGGTCGGGTTGGTCCCGACCATGGGCTACATCCACGAAGGGCACGCCTCCTTGATGCGGCGTGCGGTATCCGACTGCGACGTGGTTGC
>JBPCMH010000129.1:0-4160 GCA_051002495.1 Acidimicrobiales bacterium | reverse complement strand
CGGAATGGGAATCGATCTCTGAGGCGGGATCGGAACACAGTCGACCCGGTAGGGCGGCCCGCGATATGGAACGTCCCCGAACGGCACGTATGCCACTTTCAATCGGTCCGGTGGCCCGATGTTGTGGGCTACCGCCGCCCGATCGTGTTGCCGGATCCAGAGCGGGTGGGAGGCCAAGCCAGCGCCGGCGATACCGAGCGCCCGCCTCAGGTAGAAGTCTGGTGTCTCGTCCGTACCGGACTACCGAGTTCGTAGGGCTACTCGAACGGTTCGGCAGCGAGATCGAGATGAGCGGCATCAGTTGGCACACTCGAGCCGTAAACCTCGACTGGCTCGCCATCTCTCGTGAATGGGTGGATCAGCACCGGGCCTCCGAGATGGAACTTCGACGACTCTCGCGGGACCATCCAGATCTACGAGGCATCAATCCGATCCAGCGGATCGTGATCGCGAAACACCTGATGAAGTAGACCCGGTGCCCGGCGAGGCAGTGGCCGAGGAGCTGAGGAGCCGGCGGTCATCCCGCTGGTTCGTCGTCGGGCCAGCCCGCCTCGATGTCGGCCATGATGTCGTCGAGGGCTTCCGGACCGTCGTCGAACCAGTCGACCATTCCCGCCCAGAAGGTTCCGGCTCCGACTTCTACGGGCATCAGGTCGGATGCGTCGAACCGAAACCCGTCGCTGAGGAGGGCGGCATGGGTGAGCTCGGCGATTCGCCGCTCGGTCGCGTTGGGGATTGCGTCGAGGTCGAACCGGGTGTTGGCGGGGATGTACCCGATGCCGGCCTCGACGCTGGCATGTCCGTAGTCGGGCGACGCGATGAACTCCATCGCCGCTCGTACCTCGGGTCGATCGGTCACCGCGACGACGTAGGTCCCGCCACCGACCATCGTCTCGGAGTACCGCGGATCGATCGTCGGGAAGTCGAAGGCGTCGATGACCTCCCCCGCTCCACTCCCGGTCATCGAGGGAGCGAACGACGCCATCGGCACGAACATGCAGCCAGGAGGTTCCTGGGCCAACGTGATCGGTCCGTCGAAGAAGGCGGTCTGGGCAGCTGCAGCCGGGCTGCGATCGAGGTACTCGGGGGTGAACACGAGCTCGCCGACGCGGCGCACCGCGGCGACGACCGCCGGGTGGTCGAAGTCGATCTCGTGGAACGACCACTCGTCATAGAACTCGGGCCCCTCGGATCGGAGCAGGGCGGACTCGATGATGTCGGTGGCGGGCCAGCCGCTGGCGGCCCCGGACTCGACGTAGATGCACCATGGGGTGTCGTCGTTCGCGACGATCTGATCGCTGATTGTCACCAGCTCATCCCACGTCTCCGGCACTCCCTGGCCGAGCCGGTCGAAGGCCGCGATGTTGAACCAGACGAGTGATTTCGCATCGAGCTTGCTCCACAGCCCGTAAACGGGGCCGGATGTCGACGGCCAGGATCCGTCATCGCCGAGCGAGACCAGGCTGGTCAGGTACGGACTCTGGGTCATCTCGAGTTCGTCGCGGTCGAGGTAGCGCGTGAGATCCATGACCTTGCCAGACGCGAGTTCCCGGATCGCGCCCGGTTGCGGGATCTCGAGGATGTCCGCGTCGTCGGGGTCGGAGGCGAGCCGCCACGTCTCTTCATCGCTGCGTTGAGACTTGACGACGACTTCGATTCCGGTTTGCTCGGTGAACGTTTCGAAGTTGGCCTTTATCGCTGTCTTTTCGTGGCCTGCGAGTGGCGTCACCAACACGACGCTCGCACCGGCGAGCGAGCTTCTGCCGATCGGCTGATCTCTGTCGCGAGATCTGACGCGCGCCGCTGCTGCACGGCGGCAAATGCACCCAACGCGAGAACCAGGACGATCGTCACGGCCATCGCGACCAACATGCGGGATCGCCGTCGCAGCATTATCTCACGCCGCTCCTCGTTCGCTCGTGCGAGCTGTCGTTGTGCCTCTGCCAGCTCGCTCGAGTCCAGGAACTCGCGCTCCTGGCCCGTGAGTCCGATCGGTGGTGACTCGGCCCAACCCTCGTATCTGGCGATCTGGCCGCCGGTGAGCACGAACGCCGGATCGCGATCGTGCTGAACCCATTCGTGAGCCGCCTCGGCCAGACGACGTTCGGCGCGGACGTCCGAGCGCGCGTCCTCGATCCATCGCTGCAACCTCGGCCACGCGTTGAGGAGCGCCTCGTGAGCGATCTCGACCGTCGGCCCCCGCGTCACCGGGTCGCGATCGAAACCCAGGAGCCGATGGCGTGCGAAGGTGTCGGTGATACGCCGGGCGTACGCACCCGCGTCGCCGATCGAGGCGAGCTCTGACAGCAATACCCGCCGCCGTGTGTCGCCGGAGCCTTCACCGAGCGTGACCAGCCGCAGGAAGATCTGCCGGGCTGCCCGCTGTTCGTCTGCCTCCAGGCTGACGTAGATCGCCTCGGCCCGGTCGACCAGCGCACCGGACACCCCTCCGAGCTCACGGTACGCCGACATCACGAGCGTGTTCCCGGAGCGTCGCTCGAACAGATCGGTCAGCGTGTACTGCAGCAGCGGAAGGGCGGCCGGTCGGTCGATCACCGCGGCGACCAACTCCCCGACCAACGCCGGCTCGCAGACCGCCCCGACGCGCTCGGCAGGCCCGGACACCGCTCGCTCGAGATCCTCCGGTGACATCGGAGTCAACACCTCGGTGCCGTTGCGCAGGAGTTCACCCAGCCCACGGTGCCCGAGCGGCCGGTCGTAGAAGTCGGCCCGCAAGGTCACCACAACCCTGACTCGGCTGTGGTCGTCGCGAACAGCGTCGACCAGTGCGTCGATGAAGCGCGCGGTCTCGTCGGGCGCACTCTGCGTGAAGAGTTCTTCGAACTGGTCGACGACCAGCACGAGCGTCGAGTTCTCCTGCGGGAGAACACGTTCGACCGCCCGATGGATGCCCCGGTCGCCACTGAGCTGTTCCAACAACGACGTCGGCGGCTTCACTGCGGCCGCGAGCAGCGCAAGTTCGAGCTGTTCGAACGGGTGCGCGGCCGGCACCATCTCGACGGTGAACCACGTGCTCGATCCCGGCGCAGCCCCGTGCCGGAGCGCCGGGAGCAGGCCCGCCCTGACGACGCTCGACTTGCCGCTCCCGCTCGGCCCGACCACCGCGATGAATCGGCCGGCGCTGCCGGCCCTACCCAACCGGGACACGAGGCGATCGATGAAGCGCTCGCGGCCAAAGAAGTCCCTGGCGTCGCTCAGGCCGAAGCTGCGCAGCCCCTTGTAGGGGTTCTCGTCGATCACCGGCGTCGCGTGATCAATCCCGACACGGAGCGCTGTGACAACTGCGCTGCGGAACGCGCCTGCGTCATTGAATCGAGCCGTGGTGTCGTCCTCGGTGGCTCGTTGGAGCACCGCCGCGAGTGGCCCGTCGAGGCCGACGAAGAGATCCGAGATCTCGGCGGTCCGACCCGTGACCGCCTGCGCAACCGTCACCGCGAGGCTGTAGACGTCAGAAGCGGGAGTGAGATCTTCCCCGTTGCCCAACTCTGGCGGTGCGGCAGTAGGTGTCGAACCTGCCAAGACCGCTGCATCGACCCGTGCCGCTGAGGTGATCTCGAAGTCGGCGAGGTATGCGTTGTCGGAGTCGTCGACGAGGATGTTGTCCGGGCCGATGCGACCGTGGGTGACGCTGCTTCGGTGGGCGGTTTCGAGCGCCGCTCCGATCTGGTCGACCAGCTTGGCGAGCCGGTCGGAACTCAGCGGGCCGTCAGCGATGATGTCCGCGAGCGTTCCGCCGCGCATGAATCGCATGACGAGGTATGCAGCACCTGGTTCCCGCCAGTAGTCGTAGAGCGGCACGATGTACGGATGCTCGAGACGGGCAACCAGCTGTGCTTCGTCCTCGAACCGCCGGATGAACCTCGGATCGTCAGCGAGATCGGGGCGGATGACCTTGATGACCACTTCACGGCCGACGGCCGGCTGAAACGCCTTGTACAGCACGCCCGAACCCCGCTCGCCGAGCCGTTCTCGAATCTCGTAGCCGCGCACCGAGAGCCCGGCGCAACGCCGCTGTCGGAGCGTGCAGCGCGATGATCCGAGTCGAGCGACGGATCGCTGGTCACGATCCGTTCATTGAGACGTTGCAGTGTCGCCGACGGCTCGATCCCGAGCTCCTCGCCGAGTCGCCCACGGAGGAG
>JBPCMH010000128.1:0-4979 GCA_051002495.1 Acidimicrobiales bacterium | reverse complement strand
TAGGGCCGCAATGCGCCATCGAAGCCCGGTGGTGTCGGCACGGGTTCGACGGTGGCGTGGAGAGCGTCGTCGAGCAGTGAGGACAGCCACGGCACGGCCGCCGCGTCGACCCCGACGACCTCGACATCATCCTGCCGACCCAATGCGTCGAGCCCGAGGCCCGCCCGCAGAAGTTCCCCAGCGGTCGACTGGCCGGCGCTTCCAACCCCGTCGAGAAGCGCCTGGATCGTTTCCCGGTCGACTTCGACCCACTGACCTCGCAGGCGCACCAGCGAACGCTTTGCGTCCGCGGCGCGGGCCAGGGCAGCCAGGTCGGCCTTGGTCAGCCGCTGAGCTCCGAGCGCGGCCTCCCAGCTGAAGTCCACGAGGGTGTCCATTCCCAGAGCCACTGCGGTGATCGAGGCTGCGGAGGAGGCGCGCTTCGCCTTCGCCCGCAGTCCTAGCTGGGGTCGCGTCGACCACCAGCCAGGAAGGAGGACCCCGATGTCGGCGTCGTCGAGGGGCCCGACCCGTTCGTGCAGCAGGCGAACCACCGCCGCGCCATCGAGGGCGAGATCGGTTGGAGCCGACACGTCGAGAACCGCGCCGAGCTCGGGTGCCAGCCTCACCAGCCGACCGAGCGACGCCAGCAGGTCCTCAACGACCGTCCTACCGAAGGGCGACTGGCCCGCCCAGACGTCGGCCAGTGGGACGATGAGGCTCGGCTCATCGCGGTCCTGGGCGAGGAGCTCCACCGTCCACACGTCACCCCGAGCCGGTTCGTTCACCCGCAGGCACAACCGGCAGCGGCCCCCGAGGACCGCCCCGGTGCGCACCCAGGTCTGCACTTCGGCGGCGAGGGCTCGCACCTTCGCGTCGGGCAGCGTGGCGGCCAACCAGGGATCGACCGACACAAGAGATCGGGCCCAGGCCTCGGTGACGGTGGGCCGCCCGGCGCGCTTGGGCGCAAGTAGGACCCTGCCCGAGGCAAGCCGTGTGCGCACCAGCGCATCGACTTCCTCCGCCAGCCGAGTCGCCGCCAGCCGCTGCCCCTCGGCCGACGGGTCGACCACGAGGGATGCCACGAGGGATCGATGCGAGGCGGCCGGCAACGGCCACCACCAGGACCTACCGCGTCCGTTGTCGTCGACTGTGAGGCCCGGCACGACCCGTCCGGTGGCCACCAGCGCCCTTGCCACATCCAGCACGAGCTCATGATCTGGCTCGCGCTCGGTCGTCAAGGAGGATCGGCGAGCCACCGGCCCATCATGGCCTCCGGCCGTCCAGTCCAGGACACCGATCACGACCTGGTCAACGGATGGCGGCGATCGAGATGCCGAGAGCCTCGGCCGCGGTCAGCAGCGCCCGGTCACCCGCCACCACGACCAGATCGACGTCGGCGGCCCGGCGGACGGCGGCGAGGTGGACGGCGTCGTACGCGCGCAGCCCTTGGGTCTCTGCGAGATCGCCGGCCTCACCGATGAGATCCTCGTCCGCCTCGATGATGTCGACCTGGGCGAACAGATCTGCGAGCTCCCGCACCGAGGATCGGAGCTGTTGCGGTGAGATTCGGCCCAGGCGGGCCGCATGAGCGAGAGCAGCTCGGGCCTCGACGTGGGCCAATCGGGCGCTCACGAGGCGGTCGGAGCGATCCCAGATGTCGCCGGCGGTCTGGGTGCCAGGCTCGGCGACGAGCAACGGGACGATCGCCGATGTGTCGAAGTAGGCGATCAACGCCGCTGTTCAGTTACCAGATCTGACACCGGCCCTGCTGTCTTGAGTGGCTTCGGGCGTGCTCTGCTGGGCTGCCTGGCAGGCGTGACGAGACCGTTTGCGATCAGTCGGTCGATCGTTCGCTCGCCGTTCATCGGGAGCAGGAGGGCGATCGCGCGCCCCCGATCTGTCACGACGACCTCCTCGCCGTCCTGCACGCGGTCGAGATACCGGCTGAGGTGATCACGTAGCTCCCTGATGCCGACTTCTGCCATGACGCCATTTTAGCCGAGATGGAAGTGGCTACATCGTCCCTCACCGAGCGCAGCCACGCGTCTCGAGGACCCAGATGGATGGCGTTCGTTGGAAGTCCTGTTGCCGAGCCGGCCGTTGTCCCGATGGTGAACACAAACGACGACTAAGGAACACGACGAGCTCCGTGGCATCGACGACGTCACGGTGCTGGCTGTCGCCACCCTGGACCGCCGTGCCATGGTGACCGAGAACGTCTCTGACTTCGCCCGGTTGCACGCCGCTAGGTCAGTGCCCCGCGATGGTCACGCGGGGATTGTGTTCGTGCACCATCGCCGATTTCCGCGGACGCGCGCCGGGCGACGCCTCTTGACCGAGGCGCTGTGCCGACTCCTTGAGGAGCCACAGGCCGGCCTCGATGGCTCGTTTGGATTGTGGCTCGCCCCGCCCGTGAAGTAGAGCCAGTCGCGAACGAACGGTGCCGATCTCGACACGGAGGACTTCGGCGATGGCCCCGCGCCTGTGGCTGGGGTTGCGTAGCGTCGTGGCGATGCAGTTCTGGGCGCGCATCTGGTTTGCGGTGACCGCACTGGTTGTCGTTGTGGCCATGGTGGTGCAGGTTCGCTCCGTGGCCCAGCTCGACGCCGGCTTCTTCGACACCGACGCAAAGCGGATCGCCAACATCTTCGGCTTCTTCACGATCTGGTCGAACCTGCTCGTGGGCGCAGTTTGTGCGCTGCTGGCCGTTCGCCTCGACCGGCCGTCGTTGGCCTTTCGGGCCGCCTACCTGACCGCCGTCGTGATGATCGCGGTGACGTTCATGGTCGCGATCGTGGCCCTCGACCCGATCACGCAGTACGAGGGCAAGGCGGCGGCTGCGGACTTCTTGACCCACAAGCTCGTGCCCATCCTGGCGGTCGGCGGTTGGCTGGTTTTCGGTCCCCGGGCAATGGTGTCACCAGCTGTAGTGCGCCTGTCAGTCGCCATTCCCGTCCTGTGGCTTGCCTTCACTCTCGCCAGGGGCCCCCTGGCCAGCGACTACTACCCGTATCCCTTCGTCGATGTCGCCGACCTCGGCTACGCGCGGGTGCTCGTCAACGTCGTGTTGGTCACCGGTCTGTTCCTCGGACTGGCCGCCGGCGCCAACGTGCTCGATCGCAGACTGCCGGGAATCACTGCGACAGGCACCGCCCGGCCCTCGCGTGGTCCCTGACCGCGCGTTATGCCGAGGCCCGCTTGGCGTACTTGCGCTGTGCGGCTTGCTTCGACACCCCGAGCATGGTTCCGATCTCGGACCACGACCGGTCCGCTCGACGGGCGGACTTCACGGCGTCGGTGAGTGCCGCGTCGACTCCCTCGCGCTGTTCGGACAGCTCGGCAATTAGGCGAAGTGCATCGGTCTCGGCGACGACCAGGTCGTCAGGTTCGACGCGATCGGCCCAAGTCTCGAGCGCCGCCGCTCGCTGTGCTCGTGTCTTGCTCATGGCGTTCACCACCCTCTCAGGAACTTGGTACGTGCCGGCATCGCGTGGATAACGGCAAGCCCTTCGTCGTCGTCAACCACTCCGACCTCCAAGGGCTCGCCGACTCGGGACGGCCGATGAACATGGTGACAGCGGGATCGTCGGTTTCGAAGGCCCGCCAGTGATATCGTCATCACATGTTGACGATATCGCGAGCCTCGCGGGCCTGAGGGAACGAGCGGAAGGTTCGAACCTCCCCCTCCGTCCCAAGTCGCCGGGAGGGCGCTCCACGAAGCATCCTCGTCAACGCCCGCGTCCCCGCCTCGCGCCGGCGGCCTTGGGGACCGGACTCTTCTTGGCAGACGTAGCCTTCTTAGGTTCGGCTGACTTCTTGGCCGGGGCGGCGGGCCTCCCCGGGGTGATCTTCCTGACGGCGGCCGTCTTCCGTGCGCCCGAAGCCTTCCCCGTTGCCGGAGCCTTGTTTGTCGCGGGGCTCTTCCGGGCCGGGGTCTTCTTGGTCGCGGGTGCCTTCTTTGTCGCGGGGCTCTTCCGGGCCGGGGTCTTCTTGATCGTTGAGGCCTTTCGCGCCGGAGCCTTCTTGGTCGCCAGTGTCTTCCCCGTCGCCGCGGCCTTCTTGGTCACCGGGGTCTTCTTGGTGGCGGGGGTCTTCCCGGACGCGGCCTTCTTGGTCGCCGCCGCCTTCTTGGTCGCGGCGGGAGGGCGCGGGCGAGCTTGGGGCATGGCGTCGGCCCAAGGCGGCTGCGGCTCGGCTGACACCGTGGCAGCGCTCGGCTGGCCGGAGACCCGTTGACCGGTCGCGGGCTGGCCCCGCATGGAGTCACGGCGCTGGAGGAAGGCGTTGAGCGCCCGGTCGCGGGCGGAGGTGACCTCTACCTCGTCGAGCTGGACGATCAGCTCCTCGGGCCGCGCTGCCCCCTGGACCTGAGCCCACTGGGTGAGAGCGAACTCCGTCATCTCCGGTTCCTCGGCCCGAGGGTCGGGGTAGGGGTCACGATCGTCGTCTTGAGACGGCTCCGGGCCGCGGGCGGGGGCGCGGGTGGCTCGGCGGGGCGGCGGTTCAGCCTGCCCGATCGCCTCTCCCAGCTCGCGGGCCGCCTCGGCCTCGATGTCACGCGGTACCGGACGCTCGTCGCCATCCTTACGGAACTTCTTCATCCCGGTTCCCCCATTCCGCCGGATCGATCTCTCTGCTGCAGTCAGAGTAGGCGGGCGTACGCTCGGCCTTCCACGGTGGTCCGGTTCAGGCGGACTGGACCGGGGACACGGCGGGTAGGGCGACGCCCATGGCGAGCTCCCCGCACGAAGACGGGTCCGACCCCGTCGAGACCGAACAGGCCCAGGGCACGATGCACGGCGGTGCGTTGGGAGGCGGCGCGGCTGTCGGTGTGCTGGTCACGGCCTTCATCGTTGGGTCAGTGACCCTCGTGCTCACCCTCGCCGGCGGAGCAGTGGTCGGCCTCCTCGTGTTCGGGCTCGTGGCGCTCCTGCGTGACGGCCGCCTGCGTCGGCAGCCCTCCGGTGATCGGCTCCCGCCCACCCTCGGTGTCGACG
>JBPCMH010000127.1:0-10983 GCA_051002495.1 Acidimicrobiales bacterium | reverse complement strand
GTGTAGCGGTCTTCGTCGATTCGGTCGGCGTGTGCCTCGCGGGCATCCTGATCGACACCGCATTCGGTGAGTAGGTCGGTGAAGCGAGCGCGCTGCCAGCGGCGGTAGTCGGCCTCCGACGCGGAGTGCTCGACGTGAGCGACCGGGTGCTGGTGCCAAAACGAGTTGACGGCCGTGGCGTCGGGCTCGCCGCCTGCCTCGGCGATGATCTCGGGGATTCGCATCCAGAAATCATTCGGGTTGGGCATGGCCAGTGTGTTGTAGAAGTCGAACACCACGGCGGAGGTCGGCATGCAAGGGATGCTGACACAGGAGAGGGCAGCGCGTTCGCTCGGGTGCTACTGCGCGACCGGCCGCGTGCGGGGCCCGAGCTGCTGTTGGGTCAGGGGCGCTCACATTTGGGCGCGGAAGCCGGAGGCTTGGTCGTCGATGCAGGTGTACTTCTCGTCTTGGTGGCATCCGCCGTCGAGCGTGGTGATCTGGGCGTCGCCGTAGGTGTCGGGGTCGTATGGCCCGTGTCCCCGCAGCGTCGCCTGGTACTCCGCTCCAAGTGGGTTGGTGAGGACGCCCGTGCCGTAGGCGATCTGCTCCTCGCCGACGGGTGCTTCGTACGCTGGGCGGTAGCCGCGGAAGGTGGCGTTGCCCTCGGCGTCGGCCACCGCGCCGTCACCGAAGACGAGCGAGGCGTCCGTCGCGGGGTTCAGCAGATCCAACAGTCCGCACTGACGGTCTGGCGACGGCATGTGGCGGCGGCGTTGGCTCCCGGTGCAGACAGCAGTGTCGCGGCGAGGGCGACGCCGATGGAAAGTGTGAACAGTCGTTTCATTTTCGTTCAGCTCCTCAGCAGGGTGTGCCTGTACAACCGCTTTGGGCGTTCGAGCTTCACCTACGTGGCCGTCGTGCCCCGCACCCGGCTAGCCGGCGCTAGGAGTTCGGCCGCCGGCCAACGGTGCGAGTCCCAGATAGGCCCTCGATCGGCCTTCGGCTCAGGACGGGAGTCCGAGCTCCTGCAGCAGTTCTTCCTTGGACGATCCGTCGGGAAGTCGGTGAATCTGTTCGGCCGCGTCCTGCGTGGAGATCGCACTGTTGGCGATCGTGTCCCGAACCAGCGTGGCGAGGTCTGTGGGTGCCCAGTGCTCCAGGTTGCGGAGGATGCTGGCCAGTTCTTTCGGGGCAGCCGTGGCGATCAATGCGACGTTCTGTTCGAACCACTCCGGGTCGTGCATCGCCAACGGAACGATGAATTCCTTTGCGGCGGCGCCTGGCGTGGTGGCGCTTGCCCGGACGGCGGCCTTCGCTGCATCGGATCCGTCACCGCCACCATTCCAGACGCGCAGAAGCAGGTCGGTCGCCCAGCTCGACAGGTTCCACGACTGGTCACCCCACGACGCTGTCCCCGCATAGCGGACGGGATCCCGCGTGACGACCCGAACCACCGCGGCTGCGCCCTCAGCGTCCGGCGTCACGTTGATAAAGGAGACAGCGCCCACGCGAACGACGGCGGAGTCGTCGTCGACCAGGGAGCTGACGCAAGTTTCGATGTCGGAGGCCGTTTGGCTGTAACCAGCGGCGAGGAGGAGCCGATGGAGACGCACCACCCAGAAGGCGGGCACCGCCGCCTGGTCAAGGGTGAGGCCGTCGGGCAGTCGCTCTCCGGGCTCAGCGAGTTGATGTCGAATGAGGTCGGGGCCCGGCGGGTCGCCGACTTCGACGCCGGCGAGGGTCACCGGCAGCTCGATCGGCGGATGCCCGTCACACGACCACACTGCGTACGGATACTGGCGGTCGCTGTCGACCTGTCCTGTCGCGGAGTCTGACGGCTCGGGCCACCACCGGCAGCCGCACGCGTAGAGCCGCTCGAACTGCGACGGATCGACGCCGGGCTCGTCGTTCGGGTCGTCGATGCGCGGCAATGGGAGCGGGTCGTGCGCCCGAGTGGTCGTGAAACCCGGCCAGCTGCGCACCTGCTCGCCGCATTTCGAACAGCGAAGGTTGTTGCACCCGATGACGGGGCGGGACACGCCGCCCCAACTGAAGTCGAACGCAGCTGAGGGCACCCATCCGTCGGCGTTCACCAACCATCCGCCAAGCGAGCAAGTGATGGTCACGGCTTCTTCTTCTTGGCGACGGCGGCCTCAGTAAGGAACTCGTCGGGGAACTTGCCGTTGCCGCAAGTCTTCAGCTCAGCCGGTGTTAGCGGGTAGAGCTCGCGGTACATCTGGGGCCCGGACGTGAAGGGCACGCCTTGGGCTGCTGCGCCCGTCAGTACCTCAACCAGCGTGTGATGCCTGGCCGGGAGCAAGTAGCCAATGCACGCGAGTCGGGCACCAACCGCGTCGCCGACGCCGAGCACGCGTTCCATCTGCATGCACTTGTTCGTGGTACCGGACGGACCGGCGCCGATCGGAATGCTGAGCTTGCGGTGCTTGGCCACCCACTTGTCCCGCTCGTTCATTTCCCAAATCCTTACCCCTTCCTTCCAGTTGACCGCCTGGCTCCGGTCCCACGCTGGGTCGGCAGTCTTGTGCAGGGCATCTTCCCGGGGGCTGAGGTCGGCCCCGGTTTCACCAATCGGCGTCTTGCTGTTGGCCCTACCGCCATCGTCGTAGTCGCCGCGAGCGTGCCACTGGTCCTTCACGGCTCCGCCCTCGGCAAACGCTGTCGCCGTCGGTGTTTTGATGACCGAGTATTTCCCTGCCTTCGCCCCGGTTCGGCGCGTCGCGATCGCCTGCATGTCGAGACGGGCTTTGTCCATGCGTTCCAGGTTGTCCTTGGCCTTTTCTGGGTCAGTCTCGGCCACGTCCTTGCCCAGGATTTCGACATAGAACGCCTCAAGGTGGGCCATCCGCTCGGCCAGATTGCCGCTGTCGAAGACGGCCATCACCTTGTCGATTTCCTTCCCGACCGAGCCCGACCACCCAACGTTGTCGCTTCCGATCGAGGCCAGCATCTGCTCGAGGATGGCGTTGTTGCGGTCCCACTTCACCTTGGCGTGGGTGAGGATGTACTTCTTGGCGGCCTCGCTCATCTTGCGGGCCGTCTCGTTCGCTCGACCGTTCGACCATGCGACCGCGCCCAGCTTCTGCTCGAAGGCCTTGGCCGCGGTGTGGAACTCCGGGCTCTGCACAAGCTTGCTGGGGTCGTCGGCGAACACTCCCTTGGCTTGGCGCCCGGATGCCTTGTCCTTGTCCGTGTCCGCAGCCTTGGTTCCACCAGCAGCCGCGACGATCTGGCGCTCGACGCCGGGGCTCACCGCTTTCTCCGGCTCAAGATCGGGTAGGGAGAATCGGTCGCCGTACTCCGCACAGCGCCGGCAGAGGTCTTGCATCAGACCGTCGACCCGCTTGGAGACGGCAGGCCGAGCGCCGGCATCGGTCGTCGCGGCCAGCTCGTTGAGTGCGTGTTGGGTGGACTTGGCCGCACTGCCGATGCTCTTGAGCGTCGAAATCTGAACGGCGATCGTGGGTGGAGCTTTGGCGCCCATCTCCTTCTGCATGCTGACGAGCTTGGCCACAGTCATACCGATCTTGTTCGAGAGTCGATCCTTCTTCGACGCCATCATGAGCACCGGTGGAGTGCCCTCCGCGCTGATCGTGTGCTTGCCTCCGCCCATTGCGAACGCCTTCTCCGCCTTGATCTCCTTGGCCAACGCGTCGATGCCGGCAAGGCCCTTGGGCCGAGCTTTGACCACGGCGGGCTCGGGCGCCTTTGGTTGCGCCGTGGCCTCGACGTGCGCCGGCGTCTTGCTGGACACGGCGGTCGGAGGGGCTTTCGGGTTGATGCGGAGGAGCGACTCGCCGCCGGGAGCGTGGTTCTTGACGATCGTGTCGTAGATGTACTTCTCAGTCGGGTCCAGTCCACCCTTCTTGAGCACCTTCGGCAGGCTTGGCCAGTCGGTGTGCGCGCCGTGCTGCACGTTGAACGGAGCAGCCTTCAAGGCTTTGATGGTCGCCTTCTTGTTGTTCGACACGCTGTAGACGTCGAAGTCCCCTGTGTAGGGGAGGCCGTCGAGCGCGTCCTTCAGGACGCCACCCTCGCCAGTGCCGAACGACTGAGCGATGGCGAGCTCGCCTTCCTTTATCCTCTGGCGCAGGTCGGATCCCTGGGCTTTGTACTCCGCGAGCCGGGCAAGGTAGCGAGCTTGCATGTTGTCCGCCCGTCGCTTCCCATCCTCGGTGCGACCGAGATTCTCGAGCACCTTGTTCGACGGTCGCTCGGGACGGAACCACGCGGCCTTGCCGAGGTACTCGGCCGGCGCGCCAAGGTCGACGTCAACCGCGTTGATCGTCTTGGCCTTGATTTCTTTCGGCTTAGGCTTGGCCGCCAACTCTTCGTACAGATGGTCGGCTCGTCCGGTTGTCGGCCGTACCTCGATCGTTGAGTCGAGGCGATCGGCGACTTCCTGCGCTTGAAGGTAGGCAGCTATCGGCAGCCCGAACTTCGACAAGATCTCCAGGTTCACCATGACCGCTCCGGTGGTCGCGACCATGATGTCCTGTAGGCCCTGCTCCTTGGCGTGGTCGGAGATGATGTTGGCCAGCTCGGCCATTTCCTTCGCGAACCCCGGTGGCGCTCCAGACCCGGTGACCTGCTTCTTGCCCTCGGACTTCGCCTTCTTCTCGAGTCGGTCGGCCTGGCCGCGGATGTAGGTGAGCTGCTCGATCTGCGCCTTGACGTTCTCTGGCATCTCACCCGTGGGGTGCCTGGAGCGCACGGTCCTGATGGCCTTGTCGATCTTGGCCGACAGCAGCTCCTCCTTGGATCGCATGAGGATCTTGACGTCACCTGACTTGGTGCCTTCGGCGATCAGGGTGTGCTTCTTGCCCGCCATGTCGAAGGGCTTTTCCTGCCGGGTGAACCAGCCTTTGACCTTGCCCTTCACCTTGTCGACCCCGGACGCCACCTTGGCCTTGCCCTTTTCGTAAGCGGCCTTGGCCTTGTCCTTGCCCTTCTCGTAGAGCTTCATGCCCTTCTTGTAGGCCTTGGCTACCGGACCCCAGATGGGCTTGGTGGTCTTGAGGACCCCGTCGATGATCTTGTCGATCGCCTTGTGGATGGGCTTGGTGACCCGTCCGATGATCGCCTGGATCTTCTTGCCGACCCCGCCCAGATTGAGCAGCGCAGCCAGGAAGGAGATGGCGAGCGGTAGCACCTTGGCCAAGACGCCCTCGATCTTCTGGGGCACACCGCCCATGCCGCCGCGGGCGACGTCGCCGGCTGCGTCGATGACGCTCTCGACGAACTCCTTGATCTCCGATCCACGCTCAACGAAGAACATCACGATCTGATAGATCATCTTGCAAGCCTTGATGAACGCGGCGGCCGGGTTGAGCAGCCCGAGGATGAACTCGATGCCGCTGCGCACGATCTTCTCGATCACGAATTCCTTGATCTTGCCGATCACCATGTCTTCGAAGTCGCTGACCTTGTCGAGGATCTGATCGATGATCGCCAGCGGTCCTTTGGTCATCAGCGTGCTGACTATCGAGGCGCCCTTCTCTAGGTGAGCGAAGGCCGGGCCGCCGATGCGCTTCACGAACTTCTCGCGGATGGCCCCGATGCTCACGCCGATGACCGACATCACGAGCTTGAGCATCGACTTCACGTCGAAGCTGTCGGGAAGATCGACGCCAGCGGTGGCCAACTTGCCGAGCAGCCATCCCATGAGGCCCTTCTGCAAGTGATCGCCGATGTTGGCCGCGAACCGTTTCACGCCGGCCGCGACGGCGCTGACGAAGTTCTTCAGGAACTTGATGGGGCTCTTGATGATCTTGGTGACGACATCGCTGATCTTGGCCAGCACGTTGAGCAGCATGTCCTTGAGCTTGCGGATGGTGTCGATGGCGCCCTTGACCTTGTCGATCGCCTTGTCGATCAGGCCCTTGTTCTCCTCTTGGGCCGCGGTGATCTCGGCGTTGACCGCATCGCGTGACTCCGCGTACTTCTTGCCCAGGTCGTTGGCCAGGTCATCGAAGGTGTCCTTCACCGACGAGTCGAGGTCGTCGAACTTCTCGGCGATGTCGGCCGCCGCCTCCTGGCCCACCTTGGCCAGGTCGCCCTTGAGACTGCCCACGTAGTCGCTGATCTGCTTGCGGCCGGCCTCGATGCGGGCGGTGGCTCGCTGCAGCTCAGCGCTCACGATCTTCGCCATCTGGCGCACCAACTTCTTCATCTGCTGTTCGTAGATCTGGCGGCTCTTCTCGAACAGGTCGTTCGCCGCGGCGGGCAGCCCCTTGAACTTGTCCCGCACCCAGCGGTACTTGCCGCGAATGCCCGAGTACCGCCGCGACTTGTACTCGCCCAGCCGCCGTTTCCAATCAGAGGTGAACATCGCCCGCACCCGGGCCTCGCCGACGGTGAATTGTTGGTCGACCTTGGTGCTCAGCCCGCTCAGAACCTTGTCGACATCGACCTTGGTCTTGTCATAGATCGAGTTGACCGTGTCGGCCACCTTCTTGCGGGCCATCTCGTCCTTCGATTTGGCATCGGTCTTTTTGCCGCCAACCCCGCCCTCGACCGCGCCGATCTTCGCTCCGGCCTTGCCCAGTGCGGCCCGTTCCGCCGCCGACGCGCCGCTTTGGGCCTTCTTTAGCTCTTTGGCTTCCGCGGCCCGGATCTTGGCCGGGGCCTCGTCCGCGTGCTTGGTCGCTTCCTTCTTGGCATCCAGAGCACCGGCGAACTCCGGCTCGTTCGACTCGGCCAACTGCTTTTCGTCGACGTCAGCGTCGGCCATGTTCTGATCGACCGTGGCAGGGCCGTGCCGCATGTCGACCATCTCGTTCGAGACAGGAGGCGGCATAGCCGCGGCCGCGCCCAGCGGCCCTGGCTTCGGGATCTGCAACGGCTTGAGCGGTTCGACCGGCTTCTTGATCGCCTTCGAAGGATCGAGCGGCCGCTTCGCCTTCTCGTCGACGTCGCCGGCCGCGTCATCCTTGGCCGATGTGACGGTGCCCGAGATGGCCTGCTTCATGCCAGCGGCCTTCTTATCGAGCTTTCCGGCTTCGGCGAGGTTGCGGGGCGCGGCGCGGGTAATCGCCGCCTCAACGGCGGCGACGAAAGCGTCCTCGTCGAACGGCTTCGGCTTGGCCGTCGCCATCGTGGTGGCGTGCGACCCTTTGGCCTGAGCTTGCGTGTCGTTCGCCGGCGCTAGCGCGGCGCCCTGGGCGTTGGCGCTCTCCTGTTTACCGGACGGGTGCTTGTGTGCCCCCTTGACCGCGCGCCTGTTCTTCCCGAGGACCTTCTTGAAGGCCGGGTTCGCGATCGCTGGGTAAGGGATGGGCACGCCAGGGGGACCAGCGGGAAGCTGGCTCTTGAAGTTGTACTTGGGCGGCAGTGGCGGAGCGCGCTTGCCGACGAGGCCGGCGCCCTTCCTCGGCGCCTTCTTGCCTGCGCTCCCGCGCCGACCCTTCGGTCGGCTGCGCGGCCCCTTGGTGGGCCGGCGCGTCTTCTTCTTGCCCTTGACCGCTGGCGGCTTGGGCTTCGGCGGCGGGATGACCTTCGGCGGCGGCTTGTCGAGCTTGGGCGGCACCTTGGCCAACTCCGAATCGGCTTTGGCCGGAAGGTCGGTGAACTCCGAGCGATCGGTGTCGCCTTCGACCGACTTGGTGTCCTCTGCGCTGACCTTCGGCTCGGCCGCCCGCTGGGCGAGCAGGTTGCCGACCGCTGCATTGCCGGCCCTGGCCTGCAAGTGGAGCACCGTCGCCGGCCGCATTGCCTTCCTGACCATGTTCGCTTTGGGGGCGCCGCCCGCCTTCGGCGTGGCCAGGATCGTCTGGACCGTCAGTGCTTCGTCGTGGTGGGCCACCGCGTGCGCCAGCGTGGGCGACTGCACGACGGGCGCGACGCGCATCGCTGCCTCGTTGCCCTTCGGCACTCGCCGGTCGATCGCCACGGCCCAAGTATGCGTTGGTCCGGGCGGCATTGTCATGTGCCGGTCCAAAGAGGCAGTAACGACTGCCCCTTTGGGAAGCCGGTGTTGACTAGCGCACGGTCGCGTGCGACGGTGCAGTCAACTAGGCGCCCCATTGTGGACCGTCGGGAGGGAACCCGCATGGCCGGTCCGGACCGCGTGTTGGCGTTGCAACGCCTCGCCGGGAACAAGGCAGTCGCCGGGTTGCTTGGCGTCCAACGTCAGTTATCGCCGCGCATGAGTGCTCCGGGTGGGAAGGTTCCGTCTCGACTGAGGTCGTCTCAGGCACGACAGGCCTTCGTCACTGAGCAGCGCGCATGCATGACGCCGAAAGGCTTTGTGAAGTGGGCCCAAGGCGAACTCATCGCCGGACGCTTGAGGATTGACGACGTCCCGGACCTGTCGATGGCCCCGAGTTCGGACGACATCAAGAAGTCGCTGGCGGAGATCGAGCGGCGCGGCAACGAGGTTCAGATCGGAGCGAACGGCCGAGTTGGCACGCGCCGCGAGTTTCAGAAGGCGGCGT
Organism: Acidimicrobiales bacterium; assembly: GCA_051002495.1. Lineage (GTDB taxonomy): Bacteria > Actinomycetota > Acidimicrobiia > Acidimicrobiales > CADCTF01 > JBPCMH01. The sequence continues at coordinate 2,548 of JBPCMH010000127.1, read as the reverse complement.
TGGCCTCACAGCTCAGCCGTGAACTTGGGGTGCTGCGGGGAAACTTCCTCGGCGCGCTGGTCTTCAAGCTCACCGGCAACGTCGCCGCGGGGGAGATGACCGGGACGGTCTTCGGCATGGCCGGCGACCATATGGGCGCGTCCACGCCGAACCCCACCCACGGGCGGACCCAGAACCGAACCGGCGCAGATATCCGCCCGCACTAACTGCCGCACCCTGTGCTTTGTCGTGCAGAACGGGGCGCGCGAGCGCGGGTTACACGCGGTCGGCTTCGGTTGATTCGTCGTGGTCGGCGTCGAGCGAGGCCAGCAGGTCGCGACGGGAACCGATCCAGATCGCGGCTGCAACCAGGATCGCTCCCGCCGTCGCCACCGTCGCTCGAGGCCCGATCACGTCGGCTGCTGCGCCCTGGATGAGCGCGCCGACGGGGTAAGCGCCGGTGAAGGCCATGATGCGAGCGGCCATCACCCGTCCCCGCATGTCGTCGGCCACGATCACCTGCACCGCGGTGTTCGTCGACGAGATCACCGCCAGGAACCCGCCGCCCACCACCACCAAGGCCAGCAGCCCGAGCACGTAGGTGGGGGCGAGAGCGAAGGCGACCACAGCCAGGCCGTAGATGAGCAGCGCCCACCGCACCAGGCCAGCGCGGGTGATGAAGCTGTCCCACCCGCTCACCAGGGGCGCGGCGAGCACCGCGCCCAGGCCGAGCGAGACGTTGAGCAGGCTCAGTCCGAGCGGCCCGACGTGGTACTCCTCAGCGGCGAACACCACGGTGAACTGGAAAACCGGATTGCCGAGCGCGGCGACGAGCACCGCAACAACGATCCCGATCATGATGCCGGGCTGTTGTCGGGTGTAGGTCAGTGCTCGGCGGAACTGGCGGACGAAGCCGCCGGTCAGGGTGGTGATCCGCGGTTGGGGTCGAGTCCGCACCAGGGCTAGGGCGACAAGCACGAACGCGAACGACACCCCGTTGATGAAGAAGGCCCAACCGGCGCCGAGGGTGGCCAACATGATCCCGGCGATCCCCGGTCCGAGCGCCCTCGCCGCGTTGAACTGCAGCGAGTTCAAGGTGACGGCCGACAGCAAATGCTCCCGTGGCACGAGGTCGTTCACGAACGACTGCCAGCTCGGGATGTTGATGCCTGCGAACACTCCGCTAATCGCGACCAGCAGCAGGATTACGAGCGGGCTGCGCACCCCGCCGATCCACGCGCCCCACAAGGCGAACGCGGCCAGGGCCATGAGGGACTGGGTGACCATCAGCACTCGGCGACGGTCGTGGCGGTCGGCGAGCGACCCGGCCAGCGGACCGAGCAGCATGACCGGGATGAACTGGGTGAACGTGGCGAGCCCCACCCAGAACGCGGAGCGGGTCACCTCATAGAGCACATACGGAACGGCCAGGTTCTGCACCCACGACCCGGTGTTGGAGGCCAGCGCGCCGGTCCAGAAGATGGCGAAGTCGCGGTGCTGAAACGCCCGGACCGCGTGGCGCAATCCACGCTGGGGGATGACGGCTGCACCCTCGCCGCCCGGTCCGCCGCTCTCGGCGGCATCCGGAGCCGGCGCGTCGGGTTCGCGGTCGAGGGGCACAGGTTGCAGGATCGCAGCGCCGACGACGAACGGCCAGCCCAAGGCTCGACGGCCGGCCGGGACTGGATCGTGTTCGTCGACGCAACTCGACCAGTACGACTTTGACGCCGTCACGCGACACGGGCGGGTGACCGCGCCACCGCCGGTGATTGGCGCTCTTCAACTGAAGAAATGGGCGATTTCTGTCCCAATTTGTCGGTTCGTCGCGTGACTGTCACTTAGGTGCCACACGCCTGCCATAGGCCCTCATCCTTCACTGGTCGAAACAGACAGTGTGGGACAGCGCACGCACCTCCTGATTCGGGCACTCTTGGCCGTTGTTGTTGGCCTCGGCGTGCTGGCACCCATGGCATCGGGTGCTTCAGAGCGGCGCGTCGAACGCGAGGTCGCGCCTGGCGTGCGTCACATCACCATCGACCAGGAGGGCCCAGACCGGTTCGTGCAGGTTGCCCGCATCGCGGCCGGAGCCCCGGTTGACCTTCGAGTGGTGACGGCCCACGACCAAATCGCGGGCGGGCCCGACGACGGTCGTGAGCTCACCAGCGACATCTGCGCGAGGGCCGGCGGCGTGTTGTGCATCAATGGCGACTTCGCGGAGTGCCCAATGTGTGGCGTTCCCATCGGCGGAGTCGTGCGCGACGGGCGAGTGCTGCGCTCGTTTCATGGCGATCATGAGCAGCTCTCGACGACGCCAGCCGGGTTGTCGACTTCGAGGCTGGCGTGGTCGGGGCGACTGGTGGCGACGTACTCCTGGCCCATAGAACCGACCGCCGAGCAGAAGCTCACCGGTCAGGATCCGGGACGCCGCACCGAGCGTCGCACTCTTGACATCGACGCGCTGAATCGGGTCAGGGCCCCGGGCTCGACGGTGGTCTTCACCCCCGAGTGGGCCGAGTCAACCCGGACCGATGGTGGATTCGAGACCGTGCTCGCGACCAGGGCGGGCGTG
>JBPCMH010000126.1:0-6148 GCA_051002495.1 Acidimicrobiales bacterium | reverse complement strand
CGGTGATCCCACGCCGGGTACCTTCCGAGCGAGTTCTCGCCGAGAAACAGGTGACCCGCGGCCGCGGGCGCCAACGCGGCGGAGATCGACATCCATCAGTGCATGGACGGGACGCTGGTCACCGTGCACGACGCGGCGATCGTTCAGGACGGACGGCCTCGGCGTCTACCTCGACATCAAGCAGCGCGAGACTCCGCGGCCAGCGCCGACGGCAGGATTAGGTTCGCTCTGTGACCAGCCATGGTGGATTGAGACTGCGCCGATCGACAGTGTGGATCGGCATCTTGGCCGTCGCTCTCACGAGTGCGGCCTGTGCCGATAGCCCAGCGCCGGAGGGCGGCGAGGGATCGACGACCACCGTCGCAGAGCACGTGCTTGCCTCGACTGAGGGCCGGTTCAGCGTCGAGATGCCAGGCGAAGCAGCGCGGACGGTCCAACAAGAGGCAGTGGGCGACATCACCCTCGAGATCGTTCTCTACAACGTCGAAGTCGGCGACGAATACGCCTACCAGGCGGTGTATGTCGACTACCCCGACTCCCTTGGCCGCCTCGATCCTGACGGCACGCTGAACGGCGCCGCCAACGGCGCCGCCAACCGGACTGGCGGAAAGCTCACGAAGAGCGAGCGCCTCGAATACCTGGGACGGCCAGCCATCCAGTTCGAGGTGACCGTCGACGGCGCTCACGTCGAGGCCAGAACAGTCCTCGACGGGCGGCGTTTGTACACCCTGCAAGCGGTCTCGAAGACACCGCCAGCCCCCGGCTTTGCCCGAATGGTCGAGACCTTCACCATTACCGGCTGACCCGACGACTGCACCCTTCGGGCAGTCCTTCGGTCCATCCGTTGAGCTGCCCCGGTGAGACTGGCAGCCCGGGGCCGTGATGTTCTCACCTGGGTGATGTGGTCGCGAGGCGACCAACGCGATTAGCTGCAGCCGCTGGTGGTCCCGCATGAGGGGCAGGCGTGACACGAGCCGGCCCGCATCATCTGCACCCCGCACTGCATGCAGAACGGAGCATCCGAGTGGGCCACTTCCGGCGTGGGGCGGATTTCAGCCACCGGCTCTTGCGCGGCCATCACTGGGGCCTCCGGCACCGGTGTGTCGTCGACCAGCGACGCGTTGGTCGTCGTGGCCTCCTCGACGCCAGGCAGGGTGGGCTGGGTGCGCTCGTCAACAGTGAGCACACCGAGCTCGACCCTGTCCTCATAGCCGAGGTAGTCGACCGCAAGGCGCAGGAAGATGTAGTCGACCAGCGAGGCGGCGATGCGGAGCTCCGGGTCGTCGGTCATGCCGGCCGGCTCGAAGCGCATGTTGGTGTACTTCGACACGTAGGTCTTGAGCGGTACCCCATGCTGCAGGCCGAGCGACACCGAGATGGAGAAGGCGTCCATGATCCCGGCCAGGGTCGAACCCTGCTTCGAGACCTTCATGAACACCTCGCCCGGACGGCCATCGTCGTACTCACCGACGGTCACGTAGCCCTCGCAGTCAGCCACCCGGAAGGCGAAGGTGTAGCTCTTGCGCCGGCGCGGCAACCGCTGACGGATGGGCTGCTTGACCACGACGGTTGTCTGGTTGGCCAACGCTTTCTCCAACTCAGCGACCTTGGTGGCCAGTTCCACGTCGTGCACTTGCGCGGCAACCACTGGGGCATCCTTCTTGACCGTCGACAGCGGCTGGCCCACCTTGCAGTTATCTCGGTAGATGGCGACAGCCTTGATGCCCAAGCGCCAGGCGTCGATGTGTAACTGCTCGACCTCCTCCAGCGTGGCCTCTTCAGGCAGGTTCACGGTCTTGGAGATGGCACCGGAGATGAAGGGCTGCACCGCACCCATCATGCGGATGTGGCCCATGTAGTGGATGGTGTTGTCGCCCATCGAGCAGGCAAACACTGACAGGTGGTCCGACAGCAGGTGCGGCGCTCCAAGGATCGACTTGTTCTCGTCGATGTAGGCGATGATGTCGGCCACTTGGTTGTCGTCGTAGCCGAGGCGGCGCAACGCACGGGGAATCGTCTGGTTGACGATCGACATCGTGCCGCCACCGACCAGCTTCTTCATCTTCACCAGACCGAGGTCGGGCTCGACGCCGGTCGTGTCGCAGTCCATGAGCAGACCGATGGTGCCGGTCGGCGCCAGCACCGACGCCTGGGAGTTGCGCACGCCGTACTGCTCCCCCAGCTCGACGGCGGTGTCCCACGCCTCGCGAGCCGCATCGAGCAGATCGGGCTGCACCGCGTCTTCGTCGACCTTGGCCGCCTCCTCACGGTGCATGCGCAGCACCCGCAACATGTGCTCGGCGTTCTCGGCATAGCCAGCGAACGGACCCATGCGGGCCGCGGTGCGGGCCGACGTGGCATACGCGTGACCGGTCAGCAGGGCGGTGACGGCCGCGGCGATCGAGCGGCCCTCATCGCTGTCGTAGGCCAAGCCGAGCGCCATCAGCATGGCGCCGAGGTTGGCATACCCGATGCCGAGCTGGCGGAACCGACGCGAGGTCTCGGCGATGCGCTCGGTCGGGTAGTCGGCGTTGCCGACCAGGATCTCCTGGGCGGTGAACACACACTCGGTTGCGGCCTTGAAGCCGTCGACGTCGAACACGCCCTCGGTGTCGAGGAAAGTCAGCAGGTTGAGGCTGGCCAGGTTGCACGCCGAGTTGTCGAGGTGCATGTATTCACTGCAGTTGCGTACGACGACACCGTTCACGACGTAGGAGTGGTTCCTGGGCTCGCTCAGGTTGTAGGTGAGCTCCACCCCATCATCAGCCCGATCCACCAGCCGGACGGTCTCCCGGGTGCGGTAGCGGGTGTGATCCCCGATGGCCGACTCGAGTGCCGCGACCTTGGCGCCGACCGTGAAGCCCACGCTGTTGGCGAAGGATGCCATCGATCGGCCGCTGATCCGAAGGTCAAACATCTCCTCGGACGCGTACTCCGTCACGGAACCGTCCTTGCGCTCATAGCGGAACGCTCCGTCCTCGGCACCGCGTGTGCGGTAGATCCGAGAGAAGACGCCGAAGGTCGACAGGAGGCGCTGGACGTCGACGAGCATCTGCCGCGAGGCGGAGCCGAGGCCGACGTAGCGGGTGTCCGTTTGGTCGCTGACACAGCCATCGGCGTCGAACAGACCCTGAAGGAACGCAGCCACGATCTCGGGCGGCGCCTCGTTCACGGTCGGGGGCACGACCTTTTCGGCCGACGGGACGGGGTGCACGCCGAGGGCCTCGAAGAATCTCGTGACCGCGCTACGGCTTTGGCGCAGTTGCACCGTTCCATTCGCCTGGATCGAAGGAGTCGGCACGGCTCCCCCGTTGAGGTCGGCCAGCAGCGCCTGGTGCCGCGGCAGCGCGTCGTCGCGATCGCCCGGGGTGCCGTACACCGTGCTGGCGACGTCACCGCTTATGCAACCATCGCCGACGAGCCAGCCGAGGTAGTGGGCAAGGTCGTCGCTCCACTTCTCCGGGAGGACGACTTCCTTGGCCGTGCGAACGTCCTTCGTGGCGTAGGCCGCCGTCTCCGTGGCGACCGGGAGCGACCAGTCGGCCGCCGTGGCCGGTGTGGCCAGATTGAGCGCCTTGACGTCATCGTCCGACGTCAGATCCTTGGCCTCCACGTACCCACGATTGGTGGTGAAGATCTTGTGGCCGGCCGTGCAGCGAAGTTCCAAGCCGTTGTCGAAGCGCAACCGCACGATCTCGTTTCGGCCGGTGATCATGACGGCGTCCGGAGAGGTGAGCTCCATTCGCTCTGCCGGCGCGTCCGGATTCGTGGCGTCGTGGGTGTACACGCCGAAGGTCTCGCCGAGACGGACGCGATCGATCATGGCGTCGAACCGCACGAGTCCTCTATCGGTATGCACGAGCGAGTCGCCCGTGAAGCACGGGTTCGAGCCGTTGATGCGCCCGGTGGTGTGCGCGGTGTGCCAACGGTTGATCGTGGTGTCGAACTGCATCCCGGGATCGGCGCACTCCCATGTGGCCTTCGAGAGCTGACGGAACAGCTCGCGGGCGGGCAGGGTCTTGACGACCGCGCCGTCGGTGACGGCCTTGAGATGCCAGTCGGAACCGTCGAGCACGGCCTCCATGAACTCGTCGGTGACTCGCACCGAGTTGTTGGCGTTTTGGTACTGGATCGAATAGGCGTCGCGGCCGTCGAGGTCCATGTCGAAGCCGGCGTCTCGGAGCACCCGGGCCTTGCGCTCCTCGAGCGCCTTGCACCAGATGAAGTCTTCGATGTCGGGATGGTCGACGTCGAGAATCACCATCTTGGCCGCCCGGCGGGTCTTGCCTCCCGACTTGATCGTGCCGGCAGAGGCGTCGGCACCACGCATGAAGCTCACCGGACCAGAAGCCGTGCCACCGCCCTGGAGCGGCTCAGCCGAGGAGCGGATCTTGGAGAGGTTGATCCCGGATCCGGAGCCACCCTTGAAGATCGTGCCCTCCTCGACATACCAGTTGAGGATGGAGTCCATGTGGTCGTCGACGGCCAGGATGAAACAGTTGTGGACCCGCAGGTTCGCGCTCAGGTACTCGCCGCTCTCGGTCTGGATGTCGTAGACCTCCATGTCGCCGAGCTCCTCGACCCGTGCGATCTCGAGGCGCTTGGTGGCGCCGGCCGCGAGTCCAGAAACCTCGAAGCTCGCCTCGAGCTTGGAAGCCTTTGCCTCGTCGATGAAACCGATCTCGTCGGCGAAGAGTCGCCGGTCGCCGGCCGTGCGGATCGACAGCGACCAGCAACCCTGGCGATCGGCCCGGGCATCGGCCTTGAATCGAACGCGCGAGAAGATGCCGAACCGCAGGAGCAGCCGCTGCAATCCCCGGACGTGCTCCTCGCCGACCATGTCGAGGCCGACCACCGAGCCGTGCTCACGAACGCTGACGTAGCCCTCGGCCTGGAACATACTCCGGAGATAGGCGCCGACGACTGGCATAGGCGCCTCGAAGAGTTGCTCCGGCACCACCATGTCGCGGCCCCGCGTGCGGAGTCCCCACGACTCGACGAACTCACCAAGGCATTCTCCGTAGAGACGTGTGCGTCGGCAATCGAGATCGTCGCGCATGGTCTCCACCGACCGCTCATGACGGTGGACGTCCGGGAAGACGCGGTCGATCGCGGCGAGCACCCACTCCTTCTCGGACGGAGTAACCGTCATCGCCTCGATGGTGAGGGAACGGTTCGTCCCTTCGTACTGCCCGACGAACCCGTCGCTCTGGAGCCAGCCGGCCAACGCCGCCTCGGCGATCGCCAGCGACGTGATCTCACCGGCGCCGTGGGAGTACGTGCGATGCCACTCGAGCTGATCGCCAGGGCGAAGATCGCCGGCGGCGGCGAAGCGTCCGGTTTCCTGACCGCTGCATCGCCACACCAGATGGTCAGGGGTGACGTCGAGGGTGTAGCCGGCCTTGGTGTGCAGGCGCAGGACGCGCTTGTGACCATTTGCCTTCACGGCGACGATCTTGGTTAGCCCATTCGCATCGAAGACCTTCGCCCCGACTGCACCATCCTGGACGAGCCGGCCGATCGGGATGAGACCCTCAGGCGTGCTCACGAGGGCCTCGTAGGGCTGGCACGCGCTGGCTTGCTGGGGCACGCCCTTGACGCCGATGTTGAACCACACCGGCGAGTTGAACGCGGCCTTTTGGTGGATGATCAGGTACTTGAGCTCGTCGCCGAACGCATCGGCCTCGTTGTCGTCGACGAAGTAGCCGTCCTTGATTCCCCACGCCTTGATGGTGTTGACCACCCGATCAGCGACCTGCTTCAGCGACCACTCGCGCTCGTCGAGCCCGAGCGTTCCCCGGAAGTACTTCTGGGCCAGGATGTTGGTCGCATTCACGCTCCAGGTCGACGGGACCTCCACACCAAGCTGTTCGAAGGCGACCGCGCCGTCCTTGTAGTTCGTGATGCGTGCATCGCGCCGCTCCCACGTGACGGTGTCGTACGGATCGACACCTTCGGTGGTGAAGTGGCGGCTGATGCCGATTCCCATGCGCTCCGGGGCAATCGCCATGTTGATTGAGGTCCTTCCGTAGGTTCTGCGAGCCGATGTGGTTGCACGCCGTCTCCGACCGTGGCTACCACAAGATGTTGTGGTGGTGGTGGACGGCACTACGAGATGCAGTGGTCATTACAGCACTGTAGTTTCATC
>JBPCMH010000125.1:0-4341 GCA_051002495.1 Acidimicrobiales bacterium | reverse complement strand
CCGGCGTCGTCGGGCCAATCCGGGTCGGCTGCGACGTCGCGGGCGAGGTCACCTACCGGGTTGCGATCGTCTACGCGGCACGCGAGCCACTCCTCGAAAGTCATCATCGGGTGGTCTCCTTGGCAGTGGTGAAGTTGTGCACGAGCTGGTCGAGCCAGCGGTTGAGCTCCTCGGACATCACGAGCCCGCCGTAGCGTTCCTGTAGCTCGTCATCGAGTCGGGAGCAGGGGTGCTTGTGGGTGTGCCACACCTGGGCGAGGACCTGACCGTCATCGAGGACGATCCAGTACGCGTTTCCCGATCGGGTGATGGGACGGCCGCACGCGTCGCACACGATGATCGGCGAGTAGATCCCGCCCATCTCGGCGCATGTGTGGACGGAGTAGGAGATCACGTCGGGATCTCCATGCAGGTGGGGTGGACGCTCACACCAGGGCGGCACTCGGTGCCGCACACCTCGCAGATGGGTGCGCCCCCACCTGCGTTTCCTGGCACCTCACCTGTGACACCGTTGACACCGTTGACAGACCCGAGTTTGTGCAGGTCAGGGCTGTCAACGTTCGCGTCAACACTTGGGTTCGGCCGAGTGATGACGGGCTTGATCTGCGGATTCGTGCCGGTGTCAACGGTGTCAACGGTGTCATCAGTCGGGTGCCCGGGAGGGCTCAGGTAGGCGTCGAAAACCCGGTCGAACTGATCCCGCTCAAGGCCTCTGCCGCGGTCGGCGCCAACGCGCATCGGCTTCGACTTCACACCGAAGTCACGCAACCGGGTGGCCAACTGGTTGCTCGAGATGCCCTCCCCGTGTCGCCAGTCGGACCACGGGGACTCGTCCAACTTGTTGAGGAGGTCCACGAGCTCGGTTGTCAGGAGCCTGTCGGCGGTGAACACCGTGCGGATGTCCCCCAGGAGCCGGGCGCCCAGGGACTCGGCCGTGTCGCCGGTAGTGCAGAGCGCTTTTGCGGCGTCACGGGCGCGCTTTGGCCACTCACCGCCGGCGGCATCAGCTATCGACAAAAGCGGTTCCCAGATGTCCTGCTGACGGTCGTTGAGCTCACTGGGGAGATCTGGCCACGCGGTGCGGAGCTCCTCGACGAGGGGCTCGAACGCTTCGGCGATCCTCCCGCCGAGCTCGTCCGCCTGTGATTCGTGGATGCGGATGCGGTAGCGGTCCTTCGTGACGTTCCGGGCCTTGCGCTCGAGCCTGATCGTGATGGCCCGGTCCTCGGTCGTGTCGGGCAGACACCCGCCGAGCCCCGCGAGCGCCTTCGGGCCGAACGCGTCGAACGCTTCGAGGGTTCGCATGTTCGGGCCACCCATCCGGTACGCCACACGGCCCTTGCGGAACCCAGCATTGATGAGCCCCACAAGATCGGACTTCGACTGATCGACCTTGCGGCCCTTCGGGAAAATGTTGTCCACCTCGTCGAACAACAGCGTCGGGCGGACCTCGTCAACCATGCGGTACAGCGCTGCCGGCGAGATGTTGGCGGTTGAGCGACCACGGCAGCTCAGACGCTCCAGCAGGTCGAGGAGCAACGACTTCCCGCACCGCTTCTCGGCCGACGTGATGAACAGGTAGGCGACCACGTCGAACGCGTCGACAGTGTGCGTGTGGGCAACCCAGAGCGCCAGGGCGTCTCCCTGGTGCGGTGTCACGTCCATGAACCGGCCGACAAACGCCACGACCTCGTCGAGAAGGCCGGGCATCGGTGCCGACTTCTTCCCACCTTCGTCGGCCCCCTCGGGCGCAACCTCGGCAGCAGCGGTGCCGTCCTGGCCGTCGGCGGATTGCTCGTCGTACTTCAACATCACGCCACCTCCCGCAAGAGCGCGGCGAAGCGCGGGCAACTGCAAGCGCCAAGGCAGCGGCAGCACTTCGGGCAGGGTGCCGATCTCCACGACCGCGCACAGCACGCGCGGCGGTTGTGTCGCCCGAAGATGACGAGATGGCGAGTACGCTTGCTAGCGAGTCGCTTGTCGAGGGCGATCGAGGTCGGGGCCCCTTCGTCGGGGGCTCCCTCCGCGTCCGGGGGACTCATTTGGCCTCACCGCCGACCGCGTGCGATTCGACCCAGGCGTCGATGTCCCGCGCGCGGTAACGCGTGTGTCGCCCGACGCGGATAGCTCTCGGGGCCGTCCCGCGATAACGCCACTGATACAGGGTCGAGACGGGGATGCCGAGGTAGCTCGCCACCTCGTCGGTCGTCATCAGTCTGTCGTTGCTCTCATTCACTGGGCCTCCAGGGTCAACGTTTGCGAACGTGGACTATTGACTCATAGGTCCGTTCTATGGTCAACTAGCGCGGACCTAGACCATGTGGAGGGCCGGAGATGGAGTTCCAGCGGGAACAGCTCAGCTACGGACAAGGTGGCTGGGTGCGCTACCGATCGAGCCTCAGCGACGCGGTGACGTATGTCAGGTACGCGGATCGGGCTGGGAGGCTCGTCGCGGTGGAGATGTACGTCGAGATGCTCAACGATTCGGCGATCGACACCAGCACACTCCGGCAGGTCCCGCTTGGCGGGATCGACGCGTCGGTCAACGCCGAACAGAGCATGGTTCGCGACCGTCTGCCGCTGGCCGGCCCCGACCTGAGGCGGGCGGCGCGGCACTTCTCAAAACATTGGGGGGACTCGACGAAGGTTCCTCATTGGGTGGCCGCCATGTGGTGGGCGCAAGTGAAGGGGAGCGGGGTGCCACAGGCACCCATGCCGAAGCTCGAACCGCTGGAGCCCGTCGACCTGCCGCCCGTGGACGCGTCGCTGCGTGTTCCGAGGGCCCGACCGTATGGGGATGACTTCTACGCCGATGTGGCGGCGGTCTACCGGGAGCTCGCCCAGGTGTCGCGGTCGCCAGCGGGCGACATCGCAGACGCGAACCGCGTGCCAGTGACGACGGCTCACCGCTGGGTGAAGGTGGCGCGGCAGCGCGGGTTTCTCGAACCAGGACACAAGGGAAAGCGAGGCTGAGAATGGCGAGCATCGACAGGCGGCAGAACGGCACCTACCGGGCCCGGTGGCGCGAATACCCGAACGGCCCGCAGCACACCCGAACCTTCGCCCGCAAGGTCGAGGCGGAGCACTTCCTTGACGGGGTGCGGGGTGACCTCGCGCGCGGCGCCTACGTCGACCCTGACGCCGGAAAGCAGGCGTTCTCGTCGTTCGCTGACGAGTGGGCGGCGGCGCAGGACTGGAAGGCCACCAGCCGCGAGACCTGGGCGGCGCACCGGAGGAGGCTGGTCGACCGGCTCGGCCGGGCTCCGCTCTCGTCCATCGACCTCGTGACTCTCCAGGGGGTGCAGACGGCGCTCGGGAAGCAGTACGCCAGGAGCACGACGACGGTGACGATGTCCTACGCCGGGGCCATCATGCGGGCAGCGTTCGCGTCGGGGCGCATCGGCCGTGACCCGACCCGCGGGCTACGCATGCCAAGGGTCCGGGCAGGGGAGTGGGACGGCAAGGTCGGACCCGACCAGGTGCCGACCCGGGCCGAGGCCGCGGCCATCCTCGAAGCAGCTCCGGCGCCGTACCGAGCCGGCATCGCGTTGGGTATCGCCGGGCTTCGTGTCGGTGAGGTCATCGGGCTTTCCGCTGACAGGCTGGTCATGGAGCGCCGCGAGGTCGTCGTCGACCGGCAGCTCCAGCGCATCGGCGGTGAGCTGGTGATGACGACCCCGAAGGCGGAGAAAGCCCGAACCATCGTCGTGCCCGGTGTCGTCGCGGTCGAACTCCGGCGTCACCTGCGCGACCACCAGGGCGACGGGCTCCTGTTCCGGGGTCGGCGGGGCACACCGATGATGCGCCGCGACCAGTTCTACAGCTCGGCGTGGAAACCGGCGCTGGCCGGTGCCGGGCTTGAGGGCCGGTTCACGTTCCACGCTCTGCGCCACTTCTGCGCTTCGACCCTCCTGGCCGAAGGTGCACCGCTGACGGCCGTAGCGGGCCACCTGGGGGACACCGTGGACACCGTGAGCCGCACCTACGTCCACTGGCTGCGCGACGACCGCGAGGTGCCCGCCGACGTCCTAGACCGGGTGCTGGCACCCGCGGCAGAGGTGGCGCGCCACGCGGACGGCTGACCCGCCGAGCGGTTGGGCTGAGGACTGGCTGAGGACTGGAGGGGTCCGGGCGGCCCCTCAGAGCCGTAAAAGTCCTGGTCAGAGCCAGTGGTGACGGTGAGCCGGCTTGTAGGCGGGGTTCTGTGCGGCGGATCGCTTGCGCTCGCCGCCGTGGTGGCCATCCATCTGTGCGGTCTACCTGGGGACATCGACCGGGCCAGTCGTCCCACGTTTGACCTTGCTCCGGGTGGGGGTTACCTAGCCGCCGGAGTCGCCCCCG
>JBPCMH010000124.1:0-6393 GCA_051002495.1 Acidimicrobiales bacterium | reverse complement strand
GCTGTAGGCCGGCGAGGAGGAGCCTACGCTCGAAGCGGCCAGGCGCTACATCGACAACCTGCGTCAATAGATCGACGCCCGCAGGCAAGCGCAAGCGACCGCCACCACCACAACGTCGACATCGTCGACAACGGTGGCGCCGACGACGGCACCCCCGGCCACCGCCGCTCCAACACCGACGCCGTAGATGCCGGCCGTCCGCGCCGCCCGCCGCACCACCGAACTCGGCCTCATCCTCCTGGCCAGCCTGGTCGTGGCAGGCGCGTACGTGCTGGCCAGCCTGGGAAAGTCGGCCAGCCTGCCGGCCAACATCGTTCCGTTCCTCGTGGTGATCCTCGGGCTCCTCGTCATCGCTCACGTCGCCACCCGCCGCTTCGCCCCAGCCGCCGACGGCATCCTGCTCCCATTAGCCGGACTCCTGAACGGGATCGGCTACGTCTTCATCGCTCGACTCGACCCCGACCTGGCCGCGCTGCAATCGACATGGACAGCGGTCGGCGTCGGCGCCTTCGTCGGCACGCTCGTGCTCGTCCGGCACGCCCGCGACCTCGAGCGATACCGATACACGTTCGCGCTGCTGGGCATCGGACTGTTGTTGATGCCACTGCTCCCGATCATCGGTTCATCCGTGAACGGCTCGCGAATCTGGATTCGTCTTGGGCCGATGTCGTTCCAACCGGGCGAGATCGCCAAGATCGTCTTGGCTGTTTTCTTCGCCGGCTACCTGGTGGAAAAGCGCGAGGTGCTGGCCATGGCCCGACGCGTCGGGCCGGTGATGATCCCCGAGCTCAAGTTCCGCTACATCGGGCCGCTGCTCGGTGCGTGGGGGTTCTCGCTGGTGGTGATGGTGTTCCAGACTGACCTTGGGTCTTCGCTGCTGTTCTTCGCACTCTTCGTCGTCATGTTGTGGGTGGCGACCGGGCGCGGCTTCTACCTCTCATCCGGAGCAGTGCTCTTTATCGCCGGAGCGCTGATGGCCTGGACCATGTTCGACCACGTCCAACAGCGGGTTGAGATCTGGCTCGACCCGTGGGCTGACGCCAGCGGCCGAGGCTTCCAGGTGGTGCAAGCCCTGTTTGCGTTCGGGACGGGTGGGATGACCGGCACCGGCCTCGCCCTCGGCTCGCCCGGCAAGATCCCGGCCGCCACCACCGACTTCATCTTCGCCGCCATCGGCGAGGAACTCGGCCTGCTGGGCACCACCGCGGTGATTGCCTCGTTCCTTCTCATCGTCGGGGCGGGCATCCGGATCGCGCTCCGGGCTCGCAGCGACTTCGAACAGCTCCTCGCCCTGGGCCTGACCGCCATCATCGGCATCCAGAGTTTCATCATCATCGGCGGTGTAACCCGGTTGGTGCCCCTCACCGGCATCACACTCCCGTTCGTCTCCTATGGCGGGTCTTCCCTCATCGCCAACTACATCTTGCTGGCCATCCTGATGCGCATCTCGGCCGACACCGACGGCCGCGAGCCGCCGCCCGGCGCGGCCGCCGCCGAGCCGGGGCCTGACCCGACCGTTGGGGTGGTCCGATGAACCGGCAGATTCGCTTCGTTGGCGTCGGGCTCCTCGCTCTGTTCGTCGCGCTGTTCGCCCAGCTCAACTGGTTGCAGGTGGTCGAGGCCGGAAAACTCGCCGACGACCCCCGCAACACCCGCACCGCCATCCGCGACTTCGTCCGCCCGCGGGGCACGATTCAGACCGCGGACGGGGTTCTCCTAGCCCAGTCGATCCCCACGCCCGATGCGCCATTCGAACGCCTGCGCACCTACCCGGAAGGTGACCTGTTCGGCCCCGTCACCGGCTACTTCTCGTTCACCTACGGCGCCTCCGGTGTTGAAGCCGAGTACGGCGATGTGCTGGCCGGGCGCAATCTCGAGCTGCAGCTGAAGAACCTGTCCGACGTGCTCGTCGACCGCACCGTGGTTGGCAACGTCACGTTGAGCCTGCGCAAGGATGTCCAGCAGGTCGCCCGCGACGCGCTCGGCAACCGAAAGGGCGCGGTGGTCGCGCTCGATCCGCGCACCGGCGCGGTGCTGGCGCTTTGGTCATTCCCGTCCTATGACCCGAGTGCGCTCTCGGGACACGACCAGAAAGCCGTGCAGGACGCATGGGGACTGCTCAACGCCTCTTCCGATCGCCCGCTACTCGGCCGGTCGTTCCGCGAGCGGTACCCACCCGGGTCGACCTTCAAGGTCGTCACCGCGGCCGCCGCTCTCGAACAAGCCCCGGAGCTCGCGACCAAGCAGTATCCCCAGTTGAAGTTGCTCGACCTGCCCGACACCGACAAAGACCTGCCCAACTTCGGCGGTAGCACCTGTGGCGGCACCATGGCCGATCTGTTGCGGGTGTCATGCAACACCGGGTTCGGTCAGATGGGCCTCGATCTTGGGGCGGAGAAGCTGCACAAGGCCGCGCAAGACTTCGGTTTCACCGACCGTCCGCCGATTGATCTGCCCGGCGCGGCCAAGTCGGTGTTCCCGCCGGTGTCGGCTTTCGACCGCAACAAGCCTGCGATCGCCCAGTCGGCCATTGGTCAGCGCGACGTGGCGGCCACCCCGTTGCAGATGGCACTGGTCGCGGCTGGCATTGCCAACGGCGGCAACATCATGCGACCTCAGGTGATGGCCGAGATCCGCGACAGCGAAGGCGCTCTCGTCACAAGGGCCGAGCCGAGGAGTTGGAGGCGGGCGATGAGCGAGGAGAACGCCGAAACGCTGAAAGCCATGATGATCGAAGTCGTGACGCGCGGCACCGCGACGAGCGCACAGATCCCCGGCGTTGCCGTCGCGGGCAAGACGGGTACCGCCCAAACGCAGGGCAACAACGCCCACGCCTGGTTCATCGGGTTCGCCCCGGCCGAGGCGCCTGAGGTCGCCATTGCGGTCATCGTCGAGAGCCAAGAAGGCCTCGGCGACATCACCGGCGGACGGGTGGCAGCTCCCATCGCCCAGGCCGTCATGCGCCAGATCCTCGGGCGCTGACCCGCCGGGTTGACGCCGGGGTGGCCGGGGCGGGCGGGGCTCGTCCCCTAGGCTGATCCGGTCATGTCGCAGGACTCCCCGCAGGTCTTCAACGGCCGCTACGCGATCCTCCGCCACGTCGCCAGAGGCGGCATGGCCGAGGTCTACTTAGCCCACGATCAGATGCTCGACCGACGGGTCGCGCTCAAAGTGCTTTTCCCGGAGTTGTCGACTGACCCGTCGTTCGTCGAGCGGTTCCGGCGCGAGGCCCAAGCTGCGGCCAACCTGGCCCACCCCAACATCGTGTCCATCTACGACTGGGGCGAGGAGAACGGCACCTACTTCATCGTGATGGAGTATGTCGAGGGACGCACCCTCGGCCAGGTCATCCGCAGCGAGGGCCCGCTGCTGCCCGACCGGGCTGCCGATATCGCCGCGGACGTCGCGTCCGGGTTGGCCTTCGCCCATCGCAACGGCGTGATCCACCGCGACGTCAAGCCCGGCAACGTGCTGCTCGATGCCTACGGACAGGTGAAGGTAACCGACTTCGGCATCGCCAGAGCCGCTGATGCCGACCACGAGTTGACCCAGACCGGCGCGGTCATGGGAACGGCGACCTACTTCTCGCCCGAGCAGGCCCAAGGGCTTCGCATCGACCAGCGCAGCGACGTCTACGCCCTCGGCATCGTGCTCTACGAGATGGTCGTCGGTCGTCCTCCGTTCCAGGGCGACAACCCGACGGCCATCGCGATCAAGCACGTTCGCGAGCAACCCGTCCCGCCTCGCCAGATCAACCGCGACATCCCGGCGCAGTTCGAGGCCATCGTGCGGCAGGCCATCGCCAAGAATCCGGCCGACCGATACGCGTCGGCCGACGAGTTTCGGGCCGACCTGATCCGGTACCGCCAGGGACGCCCGGTGATCGCCACGCCCACCTTGGTCGCCGCACCCGGTTACGACCCCGGTGTCACCACCGCCGCGCCCGTCTACGAAGACGCCACCCAGGTGGCGACCGCCCAACCCCCGCTGCCGCCGGCTGGCGCTCCTGACAAGGGCCGCACCTGGGCCTTCGCTGTGCTTCTCATCGTGATGTTGTTGGTCCTCGGCGGCCTGTTGTGGTTGGTGGCCAAGCAAGCGGGCCTCATCGGCGAGAGCGCGCCGCAACGAATCACCGTGCCCATGTTGATCGGGATGTCGGCCGACGACGCTGAGGACAAGTTGACCGAGGTCGGACTCAAGGTCAGCCGCGAAGAAGAGGAGAACGACACCCAGGAACCAGGGCACGTCTTCGACCAGAACCCCAAGGGTGACTCGCGCGTCGATCGCGGCTCCGAGGTGGTGCTGCGAATCTCGCTCGGTGTGGAGCAGGAGAGGCTGCCCAACGTCGTCGGTAAATCCGAAGACAACGCCACCAAGCAGCTCGAAGACCTCGACTTCCTGGTCACGGTGAAGGAAAAAACCGACACCAAGATTCCCGAGGGCACGGTGCTCGAACAGGCTCCCGGCGCGGGCGAGTCGGCACCGAAGGGCAGCACCGTAGAGATCACGGTGTCGACTGGCAAACCGCAGGTCGAGGTGCCTGACGTCGTCGGCAAGAGCGCGGACGAGGCGGCCAACATCCTCGGCCGGGCCGGTTTCACCGGCAAGCGGGCCGAGGAATCCTCGACAACCGTCGACGCAGGCAAGGTGATCCGCACTGATCCGCCGGCCAAGGAACGGGCGCCGCAAGGATCGACGGTCACCTACGTAGTCTCGAGCGGCGCGGCCAAGGCCACGGTGCCCAACGTGCTCGGCATGACCAGGGGCGAAGCTAAGAAGGCCATCGAGGACGCCGGTCTGGTGTTCAAGGAGAGCTCGACTGTTGCGGTGAACCCAGAACAAGACGGCAGGGTGCAGAGCCAGAACCCGTCCGGCGGCTCCAAGGTCGAACCCGGCTCGACGGTCGCGGTGACGGTCGGCAAAGGCCCCAGTCCGACCACGACCTCGACCACCGCCGCGCCCTGAGTTCGGCGGTCGGGCGAACTAGGCGCAGGCCGTCAGGAAGTTGGCCATGAGTTCCTTGCCTGAGACGGTCAGGATCGACTCGGGGTGGAACTGCACACCTTGGATGGGGCGTTCCCGGTGACGCAGGCCCATCACCAGTCCGTCGTCGGTCTCGGCGGTGATCTCCAGTACGTCGGGTACCGAGCCCCGTTCGACCACGAGCGAGTGGTAGCGGGTCGCTTCGAACGGGTCGGGCAGGCCAGCCAGAACGCCTTGACCGCCGTGGCTCACCATCGACGTCTTGCCGTGCATCACCTGGGGAGCGCGCACCACCGATCCGCCGAACACCTCACCGATGCACTGATGCCCGAGACAGACACCGAGGATGGGTACCTCCGCGCCGAGCGATTCGATGACCTTGGTGCTGACCCCGGCATCTTCAGGACATCCTGGACCGGGTGAGATCAGGATGCCGGCGGGCCTCTGCTCCGCGATCTGGTCGACGGTGACCGCGTCGTTGCGGTAAACGACAGGATCAGCTCCCAGCTCGCCGAGGTACTGCACGAGGTTGTAGACGAACGAGTCGTAGTTGTCGATGACCACGATTCGGGGGCCGGGCACGGCGGTCATGCTACGGGTCGGGCGTAGGTGAGCTTGGCGGCACCACCGAAAGCCGGTACATCCAACTCGCTCACCGTCTCCACCTGCACCCGGATGCCGTAGGCCTTCTCCGCATCGCGCAGCCGTTTGACCAACGGGTCGGTGTCGAAGCGATCCTTGACGGGTCCGATGGCCGAGATCACATACGGCGGGGAATGGACCGTGCCG
This sequence comes from Acidimicrobiales bacterium, assembly GCA_051002495.1. Classification (GTDB taxonomy): domain Bacteria; phylum Actinomycetota; class Acidimicrobiia; order Acidimicrobiales; family CADCTF01; genus JBPCMH01. Next base: position 621 of record JBPCMH010000124.1, on the reverse strand, counting down.
TTCAGCAGGAGCGTGTTGCCCACACACAGGACGGCAGAGGTTCCAACGAGCCGTTGGCCGTTGATCGACATCGCTTCGGCGCCGGCCCGCCACAGCGCGTTCACCGCGGCCTGCACGTCCTGAGAGTGAATGACCAGGTCGTTGACGCTCGCGGAGGACTGCCGCTGGTCGGTCGCCGCGTCGTTGAGGCTGACGCGCATGCCGGACCCGCGCATGGCCGTGAACCCGGCCAAGGCTGACAGCCGCTGCACGGCCTCCTCCGTCGGCGCCGCGCCGGTTCCGGCGATACGCGCCACCCGTTCAGCCTCGAGGTCGGCCCGGAGTCCCTCCACCTCATCGCGGAGGCCGGCCGTCGCTTGCTGCTGGGCAACGATGAGGTCGGCGAGGCGGTAGCGCTTCGGCAGCCGAGCCGCGGGGTCGGCGGGCGGGCGCTGCACGGTGGCGACGCCCAGAACCACTGCACCGAGCAGGAGCGCGGCGACCCACGGACGGCGGCGGCGCCGGCCAGACGAGCGGCCGGACGAGCGGCCGGACGAGCGGCCGGTCGAAGAGCGGGGACGCTCCGGTTCCCCCGCCGACTCCTCGGCCAGGGAGTGAGCGGCGGAGACGTACGCTGCAACT
>JBPCMH010000123.1:0-7213 GCA_051002495.1 Acidimicrobiales bacterium | reverse complement strand
GGCGTGGCCCCACATGGCGAGCACCCGGCGCTCTTCGTTTGACGCGCCGTGACGGTGAGCGAACGCTGCGACGGACTCGAAGATCACCCGCTGGATACGTAGCGGCTTGGCTAGACGACCATCGGCCAGCCGCACTTCACAGCGCATCGACGGGTCGTGGCTGACCTCGCGGACGGCGCGAGCCGGGTTCTCCAGCGCGAGTGAGGGTGGCGCCTCCTGCGGTGCCTCCTCGAGGAGGCGCAGCAGAAGGGCCGTCGAACCAACCGTGAGGAATGTGACCGCAGGTCGGTGGGTGACATCACCCACCGCGACGTGCAGCCGGTGCGCGATCTGCTCGTCGCCGTGGGCTGCCGCGGAGGGATCGACCATCACGCCGGCGCCGGCGCCGCCGATGCCGTGCCAAACGAAGTCCGCCCTGGGCATCAACACTGCTCGTCGGCCCGCAAGAACCTCGATCTCGCCTCGGGCGCCGGCGTACACCTGCCGGGTGACGAGGAAGGGCACGAGCACTGCCACCAACAATCTCGGGTCAAGGACACTCCCAACCGTGTAGCTCTCGTGCTGACCGCCCAGGGGGCCGGTGTCGGCCAGCCACGAGACCTCGCCGTCGATGCCCTCGTCGACCAGACGGGAGGAGGCGGCCGCGACCAGCTCATCGAACCGGCGGTCACCGGCGAGGGCGTGGATGGTCGCGGTCCGCGCCGAATCGCATTCTGGGGTCGCGTACTCCGCCGTCGTCCCCTCGGGCAGCACGTATAGGCGCGCGCCGTTCTCGAGGTAGACGTTGGTCGACCTGCCCCACGAGACGACCCGGCGAAAGACGTAGCGCATCGCCTCGTCGGTCTGCATGCGGCGGTGGCCGCGGAGTTCTGCTGTGACGGTGTAGCGGCGCTCGATGCCGATGATGCGCCGCGGGGTCGGACGGGCCGTGGAATCCTCCGCGAGGAGGTGGGTGAGCGCTTGGGTGTAACGCTCGCCAGTCACCGCCATCCGTGCCCGGATGACGTCCTTGAAGTCGCTGTCTTTGGTCATATGAGCCCTCGCGATCGGGCAAGCGACGCCCCCGGCGGCGGCTTGCACAAAAGGAAGGTCTCGCTTGGCGACCCGAGGATCTGCTCCCCTTTGTCCCTGCTGCTCCGGCCGGGCAGAAGCAGTCGAGACTCGGCGCGGGCCGCGCCTTGAGAAAGGTGTTTATCAGACGAGAAGGGGCGTCGTCGAGGGCAAGCCGATGTGCAGGTGCGTCGCTCTTGGTGCCGAGGCGCTGAGGAACGCGGTCACGCAACCGTCAGCGGACTCCACCGTGCGCTCGCGGCCAATCCAACACCCACGCGGTGATTCAACGATTCAGCAGCAACCGGCTGCTGCCTTGTGCACGTGGTGGCCTGGCCTCACGAGAGGCTGGGGTCGTTTACGTGTGGGAGGTGGAGAGCTGCGTCACGGCGTAGCTCCACACGTCGCGTGTTGTTGATACGTCTTGACCGAGTGGGCGTCGTACGCCGAGCGCCTTCTTGATCTTCTTTCGTGCTGATGCCTCGTCGAATGCGTCCACTTGGATCTTGGCTTCGATCTCGATCTCGAAGTGTCGCTTGCTCTTTGCCATTGGTCGACTCGATGGAGCTGATCGGTCGAGTCCAACTCGTCGGTCATCCCTACCACTGGGGTACCTCGCGGTCACGCCGTCCACTGTTCTCTTCGACATGGCTGGCGCGGCTGCCGCCGGGATCCCCGCGGCACACGTCGACCCGGTCCACCAGTGGTGCAACGACGAACGACATGACCATGTGAGCGGGATCGCCGAATTCGTCGACTTCCTCCTCTAGCGGATCGGCGATGATTCCTGGATGATCCGCCAACTCCAAAGCGAAGTCGCTGCGTGGCAGCGGGACCTCTGGCCCAACTACACCGACCCCGCGCGCAAAGCGTTGAAGTTCACGGAGGAAGCAGGTGAGGTCGCCGGAGCAGTCATCAAGATGGAGGGCGGCTTCAAGGACATCGACGATCTACGCGGGGAGCTCGGAGACGCGGTGATCTCGCTCGTGGCGCTCGCCGACGCGGTAGGGGTCGACCTGGAGACCACGATTGCCGATCGCTGGGCGCAGGTCCGAGCTCGCACCTATGGACAATCCCGCCAGGACGGCCGCCATGACGCTGCCCCGAGCTAAGGCGGGCGGAGCGATGCACCTTTGGATCGCACGCATCTCGACGGCATGATCCCGATACTTCGTCAGGCGACCGCAATCGGCCGCCCAGCAGCTCAGTCCTCCGAGCCAGAGCACGCCCAAGGTCAGGATTAGGAGCGCTGGCACCCGCACAGCATGATGCTGCTGCCGGAGATTTCAGCGCAATGCAGACCGGAGATCGCCCGACCGCGAGGCTGCACTCAAGCTCCGGTACTAATGCGTAGACAGCTCTCGCAACTTGGTGCTTGCCATCGCGAGCACCATGCAAGGTGGGCAGAACGACGGCTCGCGACCGCTGTCGATCGCGACAGAATTTGGTAGCGAGGCCGAGTGTTGACATCGGCGTCAGGCGACGAGGGTGAACCGGACTGCTGGTGGGGTGGTGGGCTCCGGTTTTGGGGCCCACTGGCTGTGATGGTATTTCCGGCCGAGCTTGACCATGAGGATGGCCCTTGCTCCGTGTATCGACCAGCGCACTCCGACGTCGGTTCGGCGGTTCATTTCGCGCATGACGCGCTCGAGGACGCCGGTGCCGAGTTCGGGTCGGCCTTTGTCGCCGAAGAGGAGCCGGCCGGCGCCGGGATGGGTGAGGAACGTGAGCGCTTCGGGGCGGGCGACGCGGAGATGCTCGGCCGCCGCGGGCGCGTCGGCGTGGTTGAGGGTGGCGACAAGGTCGTCGTAGGCGGTGGCCGCGGCGTCGGCGTGCGAGACTTCAGGCCGAGGTGCGGTCCGCCGTTGGAGTACAAGCGGAGGGCGTTGCGCTCGACGCCGACGACGAGGCGTACCGCATCAGGCAGATCGAGGTCTTCCATAGTCTCCGCGAGCTGACGGCCGGCGCGGGCGACGCGCCATAACGACGGTTATCTGAAGCTGCTGGGCTAGAAGCCTTGTGGGAGAAGGGCGGCGGTGTCGTAGACATGTCGCCGACGCAACGGATGTGGTGTTCGCGGTCGCCGACCACGCATCAGGGCTGGGTTCGATGGTGGCCGAGGGACCGTGCGAGCTGGTCGCGCAGATCGACGTTGTCGCCGGGGAGTTGAGCGGTCTCGTGTCGAGCGGTGTCGTGCTGGTCGCGGGTTACCTGACGGCCGGGACGTCCGGTGCGGAGTCAGATCATCAGCCGGCGTCGCGGTAGGGCCAGGCTCTGGACGCGTCGCCCGGCGGAGGCGTCGGCGCAGCAGGTGTCGAGCTGGCCAGCCAGTACGTCGGCGACATCGGCGACATCGGCGACACCCTTCATGGAACGTGTCCACGACACGGCCAAAACCCTGCGTCAGCTACGTCGTAGACGGCCCCAAACGCGCTGGAGATAACGACGGGTCGGTGGGCGATTGGAACGCGACATATCACACGAGGCGACTGCCAGAGTTGTCTGCCTCGATCGGCTTATGCGCCCAGCTCCGCGAGGGCACGGGCAATCGATGTCTCAAGCTCTTCTCGTTCCCTGCGGGACGAGCCGCCCCATCCGAGCGCGTCGACGGCCATGGCCGCCTCGGCCCACGGGTGGTAGGTCTCGCCGCTCACCTCTTCCCATATCTCCGTGAACCGATCAGCTACCTCGAGGCCGAACCGGCCGATCAGGTTGCCGCGGCAGTGCGAGACGTCGACCGACGGCGGACCGATAGCGGCCGCCTGCCAATCGACCAACCCAGATACCCGCCCTCGGCGGAACAACACGTTCCCCGGGTGGTAGTCGCGGTTGATGAACACCTTGGCGCCGTCCGCTGGTGGAGCGTGGAAGATACGGACGGCGCGATCCCAAATCGATGGGTCGCGCAACCACGGTGGTGGCTCCCAGCGGTCGGGCTCGTACGGTCGGAACGTCCGGAGGTCGTCGTCCTCCCTCCATGGCGTGGCGTGGATGAGCGGGAGCGCTTCGGCGAGCTGGCGGAGCCACGACTCGAGGTTCAAAGGTGACCAGTCGACGCGCCCCTGGAGGCACGTCATGACGAGGGCGGGCACATCAGTTTGGATGGCTGCCTCGTCGGCGATGATCGGGACGGGAGTCACCGCCGCGGAGCGCTCGAGGACGCGGAGAGCGCGGACCTCTTGTTCGATGATGTCGGGCTCGTCGTCGATCACGGCGCGGATGACGTAGCGCCGCAAGATGACGCGGGAGTTCCCGACAGTCAGCGCGTGGATTGCCGATGAGCTGCCGCCTTTGCGGGCCTCCACTCGCCTGACCCGTTCGCCGAGATTGTGCTCGACCCATCGAATCGTGGCCGCGGGCGGACGCCGGCGGAGGAAGAGGCTCCGCTCGTCGTCGCCAAACCCGTGCGGAGGACCCGCCGTGGTCGGTAAGGGCTGGTTGCTGCTGGGTGACACGTCCGTCTCCTTGTGGTCTCGAGGTCGAAGATGCGCACTTCGGGACCGGGGGCGGCGAACGCGACGAGCAGCGTCAAAAACTGGAAGGCATTGGGGGTGACTCTACGCCCTGCACGACTTTGGAGGCAGTACTCGTGCTTGGCGCGGTCGGGCTCTCAAGCCCATGGAGCGCTGCCGGCCGCGAGCGGGCAGAACGACAGTGGTCGCAGGCGGAGCGCGCCATAACGACCTGCCTTGTACACCGATACCTGAATTGTCAGCCCGTGCCGAGGAGGCTCAGGTTGAGCGTCCTGCGTCAATGATCATGTCGAGAAGCACCTCGGGACTTGGGTCGTACCCATCATGCGTCTGAACGTCCAACCGCGGGATCAGTAGCGTGACCCAATGAACTTGCGGCTCGATGATCGCGTCGTCCTCATCACCGGCGCCGGAAGCGGTATCGGTGGAGCGACGGCCCGGTTGGCCGCGGCAGAGGGGGCGGTGATCGCAGCTATCGATCTCGACGGCAAGGCTCTGTCGTCCGCAGCCAAGGCACTGCGCGAGCAAGGTTACCGCGTCGAGGCCCGCGTCGCCGAAGTTGCCGACCTAGCCGCCCTGGCGGCCACGATTGAATCAATCGCGTCGGCAGTGGGACCCTTTCACGGCGTCTTCGCGAACGCTGCCATCCTTCCGGCCCCGGTCCCTGCTGGCGAGCTCGACTGGCAGGAGTGGAATCGGATCCTGAACGTCAATCTCACCGGTGCCATCGCCACCTTGGTCTCCTCGCTGCCCCACGTCCTCGACGGCGCATCGCTCCTCGTGAGCGGATCATCGATGGCCATCCGTCCTCGAGAGGGCAGACTCGCCTATGTCGCAGCGAAGGCTGGTCTTCACGCCGCAGCGCGAGCGCTCGCTTTGGAGCTCGCGCCGCGCGGTATCAGAGTGAACGTTGTCGCTCCCGGCCTTACAGACACGCCGATGGTCCGGCGCATACCCGGCCACATCGAGAGCGGTCTGCCGGGCGTGCCGCTCGGCGACTTGGTGCCCGCAGAGGAAGTCGCGTCCCTAGCCATACATCTCTTCTCCGACGACGCACGTCACGTGACCGGATCAGTGTTCAGCATCGACGGCGGACGGACCGTCGCCTGACCCTGGTCAGATGGGGCGCGACCCGTACAGACCGACGGCATCGCCGCCCCGGCCGCGACAGATCACCCGAGCATTGGAGACCTTGTCGCGGGGATCAGTTCGGAGGCGACGGGCGCTCCGGCGCGGACGGAGCGGCAACGCTACGTGCGGGGCGTTGCCCGATAGAGATGTCGCATGGTCCCGACCTCGGCGCCATGGGCGGTGATTTCTAGTGTCATGTGCGACACGATCCATGCGCGGGGGATGCGGGAGGTGCCAGCTTGAACATCGCGGGCCAAGTCCTCATCACTGAACGCCTTGACGGCCGACGTGAACTCGTCGAACGTCGACTGCCACAGAGGGAGTAGCGAACCCACATCGCCGGTGAGCCCTGGCTCGGGCCTTGGCCCCAGTTCCTTCAGCGAGTTGAGCCAATTCCAGCTCCCGAGGACGAGGTGTGCGATCCGCCACCCGATAGTCGCCAGTGGCTCGGGATCTGGTCGAGGTCGGACGCCGTCGAGCCACCACGCACCGTCCGACGTGTCGGACGGGAGCGGCGTGCGCAGCTCTTCCTTCTTTCGGAGCCCCCACATCTCGGGCACGGGCTCCCAGTGGAGTTCCTCGTTGGTCAGGCCGTCGAAGTAGCGCCAGACGTTCCGCTCGAACAGCGCCGCTTGCTGAACAAAGTTGGTCACCGCGTGATCATCTCTCAACCCGGGCGGCTCATGCCAAGGAGTGGACTATCGCGGTGAGAGTCACTACGCGCTGCGCGGACTCCTGGCGACCCGATCGACGGCGATGTGCGCTGCTCTAGCGCGACAGAATGGCGGAAGCGTCCGAGTGGATACCGGAGAGTGCGAGCGATCAGTGCTGAAAGAGGCGCAGCTTCGTGGTCGTCAGCGTGATTCCGTGTTCACTGCAGGCGTCCTCGACTTCCTGATTACGGCTTGAGCCGCCGGGGTCGGCGATGTAGCGGACGCCGTGTCGGGCGGCTCGGTCAATGTTGTCGCGGAACGGGATGTAGCCATCGGAGGCGACCGCCACGTTGTCGAGCCGACCGATCCAGTTGGCTGTGTCGTCTGGGGTGAGAGGCAAGGGCTCGGCTCGAAGAGCGGAACGGAACCGGGCCGCCTCGCCCGGGTCGAGGTCTCCTTCGATGTAGCGGACTTCCCAGTTGATTCGTTCCTGGCGGCGGATCTCGTCGAGGAACGGCAGGTTTCGCACCTTGTTGTGTCGGCGTAGCCACCAGATGTCGACTTTGGCGCCTGCGAGGCGGGTGCAGTCGATGCGGGACTGTTGGCCGGCTCCGACGCCGAGCACCATGCCGTCTCTGACGTAGGTGACGCTGTTCGACTGGGTGTGCCGGGCGGTCACCATGGCCAGCATAAGGTCTCGAACCGCGGGGTCGGGGAGCAGCATCGCGGTTCCGGATCGAACAATGTCTTCGGTGATCGCCGTGGGTGTTGATTCCTGGTCCACTCGGAGGCCGAAGAGCTCTCTGGACTCCCATGCGGGTGGCTGAAAGCCTCGATCAACCTCCAACACGAGGTACCGGCCGCCCTTTTTCGCCGCGAGCACATCGACCGTTCCAGGGTCGTAGC
>JBPCMH010000122.1:0-10745 GCA_051002495.1 Acidimicrobiales bacterium | reverse complement strand
TTGCGGGACAGCCCGTCACCAAGGCCCTCGTGTCGTTCGTGGTTGGCGCCGGGCGCTCGCGTGCCCTACCCGACATCATCGACCGGATGGTCGCTCTGGCGGCCGAGTCCCGGTCCGAGGAGGTCGCCGAGGTGCGCTCGGCCGTTCCTCTCAACGACGACCAGATCAACCGGCTGGCCGCGGCGCTGAGCAAGCGGACCGGCAAGAAGGTCTCGGTCAAAGTCATCGTCGATTCCAAGATCCTCGGCGGCATCGTCGCCCATGTCGGCTACACCGTCATCGACGGCAGCATCCGTCACCGCCTCGACCAGTTGAAGGAACCCCGCTAGATGGCCGACGACAACTTCAACCTCAACACCGACGACATCGCGTCTGCCCTGCAGAAGCGGCTCGGCGGCTACAAGCCCGACCTCAACGCCGCCCAGGTTGGCCGCGTGGTTGAGGTCGGCGACGGCATCGCCCGCGTCGCCGGGCTCCCGCAGACCTCGGTCAACGAGTTGCTGGAGTTCCAGGGTGGCGTGCTTGGCATCGCGCTGAACCTCGACGAGGAGTCGATCGGCGCGGTCATCCTCGGTGGGGTCGACGAGATCGAGGAGGGCCAGCCGGTGCAGGCCACCGGTCGCATCCTCTCCATCAACGTCGGCGACGCGCTGCTCGGCCGGGTCATCAGCCCGCTGGGCGAGCCCATCGACGGGAAGGGCCCGATCACTGGCGCCGTGAACCGGCGCATCGAGATCCAGGCGCCGGGCATCGTCGACCGCCAGCCGGTGAAGGAGCCCCTCCAGACTGGCATCAAGGTCATCGACGCCAACACCCCCATCGGGCGAGGTCAGCGCGAGCTGATCATTGGCGACCGCAAGACCGGCAAGACCGCGGTGGCGATCGACACGATCATCAACCAGCGGGGCCTGGGCGTGAAGTGCATCTACGTCGGTATTGGCCAGAAGGCCTCAACCGTCGCCGAGATCCACTCCCTGCTCGAGGCTGCGGGTGCCATGGAGTACACGGTCATCGTGAACGCCCCGGCATCTGATGCCTCGCCGTTCAAGTGGCTGGCGCCATATGCGGGCTGCGCCATTGGCCAACACTGGATGGAGAACGGCGAGCACGCCCTCATCGTCTACGACGACCTCTCGAAGCAGGCTGATGCCTACCGCCAGATGTCGCTGCTGCTCCGCCGTCCCCCTGGTCGTGAGGCCTACCCCGGCGACGTGTTCTATCTGCACAGCCGCCTGTTGGAGCGGGCGGCCAAGTTGTCCGACGAGATGGGTGCCGGTTCGCTGACGGCTCTGCCGATCATCGAGACCAAGGCCGGAGACATCTCGGCCTATATCCCGACCAACGTGATCTCGATCACCGACGGCCAGATCTTCCTCGACCTCGACTTGTTCAACTCCGGCGTCCGTCCGGCAATGAACGTGGGTACCTCGGTATCCCGGGTCGGCGGCGCGGCTCAGACCAAGGCAATGAAGGCGGTGTCGGGTGGTCTCAAGCTCGACCTGGCCAACTTCCGCGAGTTGGAGGCGTTCGCCTCCTTCGGTGCTGAGCTCGACAAGGCGTCGCAGGCACTCATCGACCGCGGCCGTCGCCTGGTTGAGCTGCTCAAGCAGTCGAACGGTCAGCCCATGCCCGTCGAGGAGCAGGTCGTGTCGATTTTTGCTGGCACGCAGGGCTACCTCGACGACGTGCCGATCGCCGACGTCAGCCGTTTCGAGTCCGAGCTCATCGCGGACGTCCGCAGCCGCAACTCCTCGATGATCGAGGACCTCGCCGCCGGTGGCGGTCTGCCCGAGGACGAGCTGAAGGCGGCCGTGCAGAGCTTCAAGGAGCGGTTCGTGCCGACCGGTGGCGACGACGCCACCATCGACCCGACCGGGCGTGCCGCCGACGAGTCCACCCGCTCGGCCGGCGGGCGGAGCGAGGGCATCCTGCCCGAGCGGGAGGTCAGCCGCTCCGACACGGAGGCTGGCGGCTCGTAGTGGCAGGAGGCCAGGAGCGGATCCTTCGACGCCGTATCAAGAGCGTCGAATCGACCAAGAAGATCACGAAGGCGATGGAGCTCATCGCCGCCAGCCGGATCGTGAAGGCCCAGGCTCGTGTCGCGGCTGCCCGCCCGTACAGCGAGCAGATCACCGACGTGATCCTCCACCTGTCCGGGGCAGGCGCGACGCTTAACCACCCGCTGCTCACGGAGCGCGAGACGGTTTCAACGGTGGGCTTCGTGGTCCTCACGGCCGATCGCGGCCTGGCCGGCGGCTACAACTCCGGCGTCATCCGAGCGGCCGAGCGGGCGCTCCAAGCCGAGGTCGCCGCCGGCCGTGACTACTCGCTGATCCTGGTCGGCAAGAAGGCGCACAACTACTTCCGCTTCCTGGGCTACCGCATCGACGCATCCTTCAGCGGCTTCTCCGACAGCCCGACCTACGAGGACGCCCGCCGGATCGCGGCGGAGGTGCGCACCCGATTCGACGACGGTGCCATCGACCAGCTCGAGCTCGTGTACACCCAGTTCCTGTCAGTGGCCACCCAGCGGGTCACGACCCGGCGCTTCCTCCCGCTCGAGGCGAGCGCCATCGCGTCGGCCCAGGCTTCGGCCCGGGGGACCGGCCCAGAGGATGACTACGAGTTCGAGCCCGGCCCGACGGCCATCCTCGACGCCATCGTCCCCCGCTACGTCGAGGCCCGCCTGTTCGCGGCGCTCCTCGACGCCGCGGCCAGCGAGCATGCCGCCCGCCAGCGGGCCATGAAGTCGGCGACCGACAACGCCGACGAGTTGATGAAGGTCTTGAGCCGGCAGATGAACCGAGCCCGCCAGGACGCCATCACCACCGAGATCATCGAGATCGCATCCGGCGCCGAGGCCTTGGCCGAAGCTGCATCAGGTGCTGTTGACCTACTTCGCGACCGCATTGAGGACCCGGACCTCTTCGGCCATCACACAAGGCATCTGGACCGCCGGGAACACCACGAGGAGCATTGATGACCGTCACCGAGAACACCGTCACCGAGAGCAACGAGTTGAAGGAAGGGCGCATCGTCGCCATTGTCGGCCCGGTGGTCGACGTTGAATTCCCCCCTGGGAACCTGCCCGAGATCAACTTCGCGCTCGAGTTCGACATCGTCGTCGAGGGCGAGACCACGGTTGTGACAGCCGAGGTCGCTCAGCACATCGGCGACAGCCGGGTGCGGGCCATCGCCATGAAGCCCACCGACGGACTGCGCCGCGGCGCGGCCGTCCGCAACCTGGGTCGAGGCATCTCGGTGCCCGTGGGCTCTGGCGTGCTCGGCCACGTGTTCAACGTGCTGGGCGAGCCCCTCGACACGGGTGGTGAGCCCGTAACCGAAGGTATTGACGACCACTGGGCGATCCACCGCCCCGCGCCGAACTTCGACACCCTCGACCCCGAGACCAAGATGTTCGAGACCGGCCTCAAGGTGGTCGACCTGCTCGAGCCCTACCGGCTCGGTGGCAAGATCGGCCTCTTCGGCGGGGCTGGCGTGGGCAAGACGGTGATGATCCAGGAAATGATCACCCGTGTCGCCAAGCAGCACGGCGGCGTGTCCGTGTTCGCCGGTGTCGGCGAGCGCACCCGCGAAGGCACCGACCTGTGGCTTGAGATGCAGGAATCGGGCGTCATCAACAACACTGCCCTCGTTTATGGCCAGATGGACGAGCCTCCGGGCGTTCGCCTCCGCGTTGCCCTGTCTGCTCTGACGATGGCTGAGTACTTCCGGGACGTGAAGGGCCAGGACGTTCTCCTCTTCGTCGACAACATCTTCCGCTTCACCCAGGCTGGTTCTGAGGTGTCAACCCTGCTCGGCCGCATGGCCTCGGCGGTGGGCTATCAGCCAACCCTGGCCGACGAGATGGGCGCCCTGCAGGAGCGCATCACATCGGTGCGAGGCAAGTCGATCACCTCGCTGCAGGCCGTGTACGTGCCAGCCGACGACTACACCGACCCCGCGCCGTTCACCGCCTTCACCCACTTCGACGCCACCACCAACCTCGACCGCGGCGTTTTCGCCAAGGGCATCTTCCCTGCAGTCGACCCGCTCGCATCGACCTCCAACATCCTCGAGCCAGCGGTCGTTGGCGCCGAGCACTACCGGGTGGCCCGCGGCGTGGTGCAAACCCTGCAGCGTTACAAGGAGTTGCAGGACATCATCGCCATCCTCGGCATCGACGAGCTCAACGAAGAGGACAAGGTCCTCGTGACCCGGGCCCGGAAGATCGAGAAGTTCCTCGGTCAGCCCATGTACGCCGGCGAGCCATTTACCGGCATCCCGGGCACCAACGTCCCGGTGGCCGAGACGGTCGAGGCCTTCGACAACGTGCTGAAGGGCGAGTACGACGATCTGCACGAGCAGGCGTTCTTCAACGTTGGCGGCGTCGATAGTTTGCTGGCCAAGGCCAAGCAGCTTCAGGAGTCCTGATGGTGCTCCAGGTCGAGTTGGTCTCGCCTGAGCGAGGCCTGTGGTCGGGTGAGGCCGATATGGTCGTGGCCCGCACGACCGACGGTGAGATCGCGTTCTTGACCGGTCACGTGTCGTTCGTCGGCGCGCTTGGCATCGGCCGGGTCGTGATCCGCCCCGTTGGGGAAGGCACCGACGAGGTCGCCGCGGTGCATGGGGGTTTTGTGGAGGTCAAGGCCGACAAGGTCACGATTCTTTCCGACGTAGCCGAGATGGCTCCTACGATCGACGCCGAACGCGCCCGCACTGCCGAGAGCCGGGCCAAAGAGGCGCTCCGGGACGCAGCCGCGGACCGGGCTGACGAGCATCAGGCTGCGTTGCAGCGCGCTGAGGTGCGCATCGCCGTCGTCGAAACCCTCGCCACCCGCTGAACCTTCCGCCACGCTGAACCGCGACCGGGATAGGTTGGCGGCATGGTCGTACGCCGACGGCTCGGTGTCGTCCTTCTGCTTCCTGACCCTGTCCGGACCGAAGTCCAAGGTCTGCGGCGGGCGGTCGGGGATGGCTCGCTCGAGCGCATCCAACCGCACGTCACCCTTGTGCCACCCGTGAATGTTCGCGAGGACAACCTGGGCGACGCGCTAGCTGTGCTTCGGAGCGCAGCGGCGTCGGTGCCCGAGTTTCTTTCGCTGACGCTGGGTCCGCCGGCCTCCTTTCTTCCGGACAACCCGGTCTTGTTCCTTGAGGTCGGTGGCGATCTTGACGGGCTTCATGCCTTGAGAGACCGGGTGTTCCGCGGTCCGCTGGAGCGCACGCTCACGTGGCCGTACGTGCCGCACGTGACGTTGGCCGATCAAGCTGAGGTCGACCGCATCGGCGCGGCCAAAGCGGCTCTGCGTGACTACCGCGCCGACGTTGCCATCCGGGCGGTGCAGCTTCTCGAGGAGCGTGATCGCCGTTGGGAGCCGACCGCCGAGGTTCGGTTTGGGCCAGCGGCGGTGGTCGGCCGCGGTGGCCTCGAGGTGGAGTTAGCGGTCTCCCGCGAACTCGACCCCGCCGCGGTCGCCTTCGCCGATCGCGAGTGGGAGCAGTTCGACCACCGCGAGTACGGACCGGCCGCCCAGCCGGTCGAGCCGATGGCTGTCGTTGCCCGACGCGGAGGCGAGGTGGTTGGGATCGGACGGGGCGAGATCCACCGCCACAACGGCACAGCACACCTGTCAGAGCTCATCGTGGCGGCGGCTGAGAGGGGCACTGGGGTGGGCCATATGGTCCTAGCCGCCGTCGAAGCTGAGGCACGTTCGGCAGGGTGTGCGCGATTGACCGTGCACGCCGACCCGGCCACGCCCGCGATCGGTTTCTACCGAGAGCGTGGGTTCGTAGCCGAAGCCCAGTTGCCGGTATGGAAGTTTGGTCGAAACTTCGTGCGTCTCGTGCGCCACCTGACCTGACCGACAACGCCCCCGACGCGAACGGCCGAACCGGTCAGTCGGTCTTCCGCACCCACGGGGGTGGCTGTGGCCCATCGGGGACCCATCGGCGGACCGCCCGGCGGGCGATCGGTCGCGGCGTGAGTCCGGCGATCAAGAACCACACCGAACGGAGCAGCGTCTGGCGTGGACCGAAATACGGATTCCCGACCAGCCCCCGGATGCCTTGCATGGTCGCTGAGAGGCGCCGGTCGGACCGGATCGGGTGTTGGTCGGGTTGGAGCACCATGGAGGCCACCCGGAAACCGGCATAGGCCGCGTCGAGCGGGGCCTCCGGCGACACCGGCGCATCGTCCAGTCCCTGCTCTCGGACCAGGTCGACCAGCTCAGCATGCGTCGCTCTGGTTAGCTCGATCTTCATCCGGAGCCACTCCGGACGCAGCGACGTGCCTACGAAGTCGTTGCTGTCATGGCGGCGGTAGGCAGCCCCAACCTGATCGAGCGAGCGGACCTTGCCCAGCACCGGCAACAACTCGGACAGCCATGCATCGCAGCAACCGTTGAAGTGGCGTGCCTCAGGGACGGGCAGCAGTGCCTCGACCGCACTCCTGCGATACGCCATGGCTGAGCTCGGCGGCCACGGGTAGGTGCGGTAGCGAAGGACGTGGCTTCTGAGATCGCCACTCGGCAGGATGCCGGCCCGGACGGGAAGGAGGGTGCCGTCGGGCCGACCCCTGTGGTCAACCATGCGCATGCGGAACTGCACCTTGACCACCGACGGGTCATCGGCGATCGCGGCGATGACCGCAGCGGCGATGCCAGGTTCGAGCATGTCGTCGGCGTCGAGGAAGAGGAGGGTCTCGCCGGTGCTCACCTTGATGGCGGCGTTGAACGCTGAGCCTTGCCCGCCGTTTTCCTTGAACACGGTGCGGACTGAGTCGCCGAAGGACTCGATCACCTCCCGACTGTTGTCGGTCGACCCATCATCGACCACGATCACCTCAACGTCGCCCTCTTGGGCCAGCGCGCTCTGGATGGCGTCAGCGACGAATCGGCCGTAGTTGTGATTGATGACGCAGACGCTGAGCGAGGGGGTCGGCTGCGTCACTCGGTCGCGCCGACGAAGTGGATAGGAAACCCGACCATGTTCGGCGGAATCGGGCACCCGAGGAGGTCGAGAATGGTCGGCGTCAGATCCAACGCCGACCGGCGCGGCTGAGGTCCAGGAGCGATGTTCTTGCCCCGGACGAGCGCGAAGCCGTTGGAGGAGTGGCTGCCCGTGCGCAGATGCGGGAACGGCCCAATGACGCCATGGTCAGGGTGCTCGATAGCGTCAGCACCGCTCGCCCATTGCACGAGCAGATCTCCAGCCGGGGCGTCGGGATCTCGGGGATCGCTTTCCCGGAGTCGCGTCACGTCAGCCACAACCGGATCGCCCGTGCGCGCATCACGACAACCGCGCACCGCGGCCTCGGCCTCGGCGCAGGCTCGGTCGTAGTCATCGGCTGGAACGATGCCGTCCCGCTCGCGGCCTTCGAGGTTCACTCGAATGTAGGAATGGTCAAAGGTGGGCAGCGAGAACCACGGCATGTTTGACCACCACCGCCGGTACCAGATGGCGGGGTGCCAGTCGAAGGCCTCGTTCCACTCAGGGCTTCCGGCGGAGAGGTCGGTTTCGGCGGGCGAGGCTCCGTAGAGCGGACCGAGCGGGTTCGCTGGCTCCTTCCCAGCCACCCGACGGCCCATCTGGTAGATCGGCGATGGCATGCGGTTGATGGCGTGGCGGAGGCGATCGCGTGGCCCGGCCGTAAAGCGGCGGCGCATGTACCCGTGCCATGTTTGGTGGCGTCCCGGGTCGACCGGCGGGCAACCGGCGGAGCGCCACCCATCGACATCGGGACTCCGTAGGGCGGGCTGGCCCACGTGTTGGCGGTGCAGCAGTTCGGGGAGCAGCACGCTGGCCGGGAGGTCGTCGGCAGGTTGCATGCCGTGCAGTGAGAACACCACCACGGTGGCATCCTCGGGTAGGAGGTCGAGGAATCGGCCAAGCGCACGGTCGGTCTCGACGCACACGTCCTCCATGCGCTGTTTGGCGAGAGCCGTGGTGGCCGCCGTTTCGTGCAGCGGATGGGTTGCGTCGACGCCATGCCAGAAGTTGTGCCCCAGGCCGTGAATCTCCGACATGCAGGTGATAAGGAGGTCCCAGTCGAGATGCTCGGCGGTGAGCCACTCGATGATGTCGACCCGGCGCTTCGTGCCGACCATTGCCGCGTCGGCCAAGTTGTCGATGTAGTCAGGTTCGTACCAGCACAGCTCGGAGTCGTTGCCGAACGCGGGGTTGGTGCCGAACCGCCGATCGACCTCGGTGAGGAGGCCGGCGGGGTCAGATGCCCGCCAGTACTGCGGGGAGTGTGCCCCCCACGCGGTCACCTGCACGCCTTCGACATCCGGGGCCACCGTTGCGTGCATCACATCGAAGGCGATCGTCTTGCGTTTGATCCCTTGGTAGAAGGGCGTGATGGGGTCGAGCGTCCCGTGTCCGAACGGTCGGTAGTCGAGCGGGTCGAACCGGAGCTGGCCGGGCCATTTCAGCTCGGCCGCGCCTTGCCCGGTCAAGAGCTGCACCCAAGCGATTTCGGATCGGTTTTCGACCACGTTCTCCAGTTCGACGACTGCGCTCTGCTCGGTCAGGGCGCGGAGGTGGGGCATTCGTCCGGCGTCCATGAGACGCCGCGCGAACCACCACTCGAAGGCGTCGAGACCGATCGCCGCAACCCGGGACATTGCCCTGCCACGGTAATCGGGCGGCGAGGGCGGTCCGGTGCGGCACCTGGCGCGGCGTGTACGGACCCGCCGACCGGGCTAGCGGAACTCGATGCTGGCGAACTCGGCGAGCTTCTCGAGCCGGTGATGGGCGGTGACGAGTCGGACCGTGCCTGACTTGGACCTCATCACCAGCGACTGGCTGGTCGCGTGCCGGTGCTCGTAGTGGATGCCGCGCAGCAACTCTCCGTCGGTGATCCCGGTGGCGGCGAAGAAAGTGTTGTCGCCGGACACCAGACGGTCGGTGGCGAGCACCTCATCGAGGTCGTATCCGCCGTCGATGGCCGCTTGGCGCTCCTTGTCGTTTCTTGGCCACAGTCGGCCTTGGATCTCGCCGCCCATGCACTTGAGTGCGGCTGCCGCGATCACTCCCTCCGGTGTTCCGCCAATGCCGATCAGAAGGTCAGCGCCCGACTCAGGCCAGGCCGTCGAGATGGCGCCGGCCACATCGCCGTCGGGGATGAGTCGGATGCGAGCTCCGGCGGACCGCACCTCGGCGATGAGGTCGGAATGACGATCGCGATCGAGGATGACCACGGTCAGGTCGCGAACCGACTTGTCGAGGGCCTTGGCGACCGACTCGAGGTTTGCGGTGGGGGAGCGGGTGATGTCGATGGCCCCGACGGCTTCGGGTCCGACGGCGATCTTTTCCATGTACACACACGGGCCGGGGTCGAACATTGTTCCCCGTTCGCTCACCGCGATGACGGCCAGGGCGTTCCCACGACCGAGCGATGTCAGGGTGGTGCCGTCGATGGGGTCGACGGCAATATCGGTGTGCGGCGGAGTGCCGTCGCCGATCTTTTCGCCGTTGTAGAGCATCGGGGCTTCGTCCTTTTCGCCTTCGCCGATGACCACGATTCCGTCCATCGGCACCGTCTGCAGCACGACGCGCATGGCGTCGACGGCAGCCTGGTCGGCGCCTTCCTTGTCGCCCCTGCCCATCCACCGCGACGCGGCCAGCGCCGCGGCCTCGGTGACCCTCACCAGTTCGAGGGCAAGGTTGCGATCGGGAGCCTGTGGTTTTGCTGGGGTCATTTCGGGGAGGCTAGCCCTCGCCCTTGACCGCGTCGCATTGGGTGTCGGGCCAGCTTTCCGCCCGCCGGGAAACATGCAACGCCAGCCTGGCCCGGTGATGGGCCGACGTCATCGTGAACCGGGGAAGCCGGAAGATGTCCTGATCGTTGGTCACCCGCCCGTTGAGAAAGCTGAAGCCCGCCCGGAAGCCAGCCTCGGTGGAGACTTCGCGGACGGCCGGGTCGTGGTGGCCGAACGGGTAGGCCAGCAGCGTCGTCTCCCGACCGGTGATGTTCTCGATCTCCGCCTTCCCGCCGACGACCTCGTCCCTGAGCACGGTGGCCGACACCGCAGGCAACGACGGGTGGTGGCGCGAGTGGGACTCGATGGCGACGCCCGCATCGGCCATCTCGACCAGGTGGGGCTGCGACATGATGCGGCCGGCGTCCGGCCACCATGCCGGGTCGCCGCCGAGCTCGGCCGAGACCGCGAACACGGTGAACGGCACCTCGAGCTCACGAAGGAGCGGCCACGCGTGGCGGTACACCCCTTCAAGGGCGTCATCGAAGGTGACCGCGACCATGCCGTCGACTGTTTGGCCGGCGATCAACGCGTCGGCGAGGTCGGCCAGCGGCACGATTCGAAGGCCCCATGCCTGCAGGGCGACAAGTTGCTGTCGCAACGCGGCAACGGTCACGTCGTAGTCGGTGCGCGCGGGTCCGTCGGTGACGTCGTGATAGCCCAGAACGACACCACCCTTGGTCCGTGAGCGGCCGCCCGCGAGCAGGCGACCGGCCGCAATGACGTTGGGCACTCTGTCGAGCATTCGGTGAGTCTCCCAGGCTTGGCCGGGAGGTGGCGATATGGTCGGGGTGATAATGACCCACCGACCGGCGCGGTGCGTGTGACCAAACCCGACGGGCCGCTGCAGGCCCTGTTTATCAACGAGAACCTGGGCGGGCACGCGTCGCTTCACCGCTACATGGGGGCCGCGCTGGGCGGCTCCACCGACGTGGAGAGCCGGATTGTCGATGTTCCCCTCCCCAGCGTGGCTCGCCGGAT
>JBPCMH010000121.1:0-5363 GCA_051002495.1 Acidimicrobiales bacterium | reverse complement strand
CATCCCGGGGGCTTATGGACCTCGAGAGGAGTCCCCACATGCCCCAGACAGCCGCCCCGCGACAGTTCGAGTCCCTGGCCCACGCCGCCCAACGTACGGGCCTGAGCACACGCACACTGCGCCGCCGCATCGCGGCGGGCACCCTCACCGCCTACCGGTCCGGGCCCCGTGTCATCCGGCTCAATCCGGCCGACGTGGACCGCCTGATGGTTCCGATCCCCACTGCCCGGCGATACTGAACGTCCCGCTCGTCATCACCGTCCGTTCTGGAGCTCTCGACGGCTGTGTTGGCAACCCGGCAGGCCAGAACCCAGCCCTCGTCGCCCTGCCAGGCGCAGGCCCCAGAGCACGCGCCTTCGGAGGGCAAGCTCGGGTGGCCAGCCATCTCCCGGGGCGGCACCACAGGTACTTCACCAGTACCGTTCCGGGGCGTCTTTCCAGGTCAGCCCTGTCCGTCGGCCCGTTAACCGGGTCGCCGTGCCAAATACGTGCCAGATGGATCGACGCCCGCTATCGACCGCCTGTCCCCGGTCCCCCCGGGGCTCGACGAAGCGGATGCCGAGGGAAGCACCCAGGTGAGACTCGAGGGCTGTGTTGTAGGTCTCCGACGCGGCGACGACATGCTGGTGCAGCACCCGTCCGTAGATCGACAGCCACTTGCCCTCGACGGTCTGCACCTTGTTGGCGACCGAGACGTGCGTATGCAGGTCGGGGTCGCCGTCCCGAGAATCACGGTGGGTGAAGGCCGCGGCGATGAGCCCCTTGGTCTCGACCTGGCGTGCCCCGTCCTTGCCCTCACGCGTGTACAGCACCTGACGCTCGAGGAAGGTCAGCGCGTCCTGCACCGCGGCGTCGTGCGCCCCCGCGATCGCCTGGGCGATCTCTGGCGGGGCGATGGCCCACAGTGTCGACACCGATTTCACCGGGCTGAACGTCAGGTCGTAGCCAGCCACTGTGTCTGCTGCGGCCGCGAGTACCGAGCCACGGCGCAGGCCAGCTCCCGAGCATCACGTGACTCCCTCCCCTACTCGCGGATGAAGTACTCCCGTGAGACCTCGCCGCGCGCCGCGGCGGCCTCGGCGAGTCGCTCCGCGGGCTCGGTCGAGGCGTCAGCACGTGCCTCCAGCCGGCGGGCGACCTCCGCGTTCAACCCGTTCACGCCGTCGCTGCCGTAGACCCGGTAGGCCGCACCCAGGGCCATACCCGTCAACGGGTGACGGCCGGCGCCGAACAGGTTGCGCATCTGCTCCGAGGTGACACGGTCATGGGACTGGAGCCCGTCGATCCCGACCAGGCCGGAGCCCACCCAACGGCCGGGCGACTCACACTTGGCCGCGTAGTAGTCCTCCAACCCGCGGCGACCGATCTCGGTGTCGTCCCCCGCCGCAACCTGCCGGGTGAGGTACTCATACCCCGACCCCGCCGACAGCTTGTGCAGCGTCATCGTCACGCCCCCCAAGGCCGAAGCCAGGCGGCGAGTGGCCACAGACTACGGCCAGGATGAAAGAGGTGTGTGCGCCTGGTCTGGAGCGGTCAGGGACGAACGACGTCCCTGATGGCGTCTGAGATCTCGTCGACGGTCATCAGTGAGGTGTTGAGCGCCAGGATGCCAGCGAGAAGGGGAGACTGCGCTTGGACCTGATCCTTGGTGACTCGATGCCAGATTGGCAGGATTAGGTTCTCGCCCGTCGCCATTTTCTTGCTGAAGAGCGCGTCGAGTTCGGCCTGGGTCCACTGTTTGGCGAAGAACTCCGGCGACAGGATGACGACGCCGAATCGGGCGTGGGCGATCCCCTTCTCGATCTCTTGGCGGATGCTCTGGCCGACCTTGATCTTGATCTCGTCGAACCAGACGGTCAGCCCACACGCTTCCAAGGCTTCTTTCAGAGGCCGGGCGATGTCTTCCTTGTCCTCGCTCGCGTGGGAGAGGAAGACGTCGTGGTCGGGCGCGGAGGGCTCGACCGGGGTGGTGTCGCCGAGTCGCCGAGCAGGCGAGAACGGACCGGGGGCAGGATCGCTCAGTCTGCCGGGAGGGGTGAACTGCCGGGCGGCGGCAGCGTTCTGTTTCCCGACCGAGTCGAGGGCCTTCTTGTGACTCGCCTGCTGCTCCTTGTCGTACTTCGCTTGAGTTGCGGCGACCTTCCTCTCAGTCTCAGCGAACTTCTTTTCCAGGTCTGACCGCTTCTTCTCGGCGTCGTTGGCGGCCTTCTCAGCAGCCTCGGCATCGCGGGTCCTTGATCGCCTGGTCGCATCGGACTTGGTCTTGTCGGCGGCGGTCCGAGCGGTAGCGGCCTTCTTCCGCTTCTCGGCTACAGTCGCCGACACCTTACCGATCTGCGTCCTCTGTTGGACGGCTTGGCCCCGGTAGCGACGAAGGTCAGACTCGGCACTCATCATCCGCGACCTCAGTTGCCGATCGTGAGACGTGGGCGGTCCTCGCTTGCGGCCTGAATGACCTTTTCAGTCACCTCGGTCGCAATGCGTCCGGACGCAAGAACGGACTCGAAGTCGATGCCGCTCTTGGTCATCAGGTCGCGCGCCATGCCGAGCAGAGTCGGTGACTCTGCCCGTCCCAGTGGCCCGGGTTCAGGGAGGCCCCACATCGAGAGCTGTTGGTTGGCGCGTCGATAGGACGCGTCAGACATGAGGCCGAGGGTCTTTGATCGGTAGACGAGCGCTTTGAGGCTGACGCCCCAGTGGCGCTTCAGATCATGCAGCCGTGGCCAATCGATCCGGCGTGGCAGTTGGTCGATGATCTCGTCGCGCGGCATGAGGAACTCCGCTGCGAAAGCGTGGGCTTGGTTCTCCACGATCTTCGATCCGGGTTCGGTGTCGGGGTGCAACAACAGGTGCCCGAGCTCATGTGCCGCCTCGAACCGCCCGCGCGCACGGTCCTCGACGTTCGAGCTCAGGAACACTAGTGGGCGATCGCCGGCGTAGGTGGAGAAGGCATCTACGCGCGGGTCGGTTCCATCGGGAAGGCGCATAGCGATGATGCCGTTGACCTCAAGCAACTGCACGACCGATGGCACTGGACCCGGTTCGACCCTCCACAGCTTCTTGACGGCGGAGACCGCCTCGGTGATGTCTCCGTCCTCGATGTCGTCGGGAACTTCCACGTCGGGCAGGACGACCGGAGGGAGTTCTACGTAGTCGCCGATCAAGCTGACGAGCTCCAAGCAGAGCTCGCCGTAAGCCAGTGCCTGTTCACGGGCGGCGGAACTGGTTGAGCGCAGCGACCGGAAGTGAGCTGCTGAGGCGGGAAGCAACGTCAGTGGTCTGCCAGCGCCGAAGAATTCACGTGGCAGTCCGAGGGCGAGACACAGGCTTGCCAGAGCCGCCTGTGTCGGCCTGCCCTTCCTTTCGTACTGCGCGATAGCTGTCGGTGTCACGCCGATCTCGCGGGCGAGTGTGACCTTCGACATGCGCCTGAGGCGTCGTGCAACTTTGAGTCGCGTTCCGTCGAAGTCGGTGGACGCGGCCGGCGGGCGGACTACCCGGCTCACGCCTGTTCCTCGATGGCTGGACGGGGCTTGAGCGTAATCGACGGGGCGCCAGCGCCCTTCTCGTCAAAGCTGGGACCGTCCGGAGCGCGGCGAGCCGTACCGCGGGGTGTCTCCTCGATCTCGTCCCACCACAGTGCAATAGTGGCGGCGAACGGGGTGGGCCCCTTCGCGGGGACGGCGAGGTACCCAGCCGTGAGTGCGCTTTCAGGATCACCGGCCCAGAGCAGCATGAAGTCCTGGATGACAAACATGTCGTAGCTCTCGGACAGGAGCATTGGCTGGCCAAGGTGGGCGGTGGTGAAGCCACCGAGTACTGCTGAGTTGCGCTTGGCCATCTCGTTGCGAACGTCGCTCCCGTGCTCCCAGTCTCGGAACAGGTCGAAGCGTGGGGTGCGGCCGTGGGACATGGGCACCTTCATCGGGACGATCCGCCGACCGTCCATGGTGAGGGTCAGCACGCTGCGGGGAGTGCTCACCCGGAGGTCTGGGATGTTCCAGTGGTTCTCGGGGGCCTCGCGCTCGTCACCCGTCTGGCGTCGGACGGCAAGCTCGCGCAAGTTCTCCGCGCACTGGAGGCCGAGCGCCTTGGGAGTGTCGCCGAGCTCATCCGGCTCATAGCGGTCGAGGTCTTGCGCCCACACATCGCGCACTAGGGCACGGATAGCCTTGTCAGTGCCGGAGGCAACGACGATCTGCTTGAACCGGTCGAGCGCGTCTTCGGCGGCTCTCTGCGCTTCGTTCATGCCACTAGGTAACCACACTCGCGCTCAGACGGCTTGCAACACGCCGCTCACTGAGACGATTCTGTTGAAAACAGAAGTCTCAGGACGCGGGAGCAGCGGGTATGGCCGTATGTTGGATGTAGTTCAACGTCTCGACGAGGACCTCGACGTCGGCGTCGGGAAAGAAGTAATCGGGGCCGGTGGGGGCGTGGTCGGTGTAGGGCGACTCGAAGAGGCGGGCCGGCTCTATGACCCCGTTCTTGGTGAGCTCGTCGACGATGAGGTTCACGAACCGAACCTGGGCGGCGGAGAACTTGGTGTTGTCGAGGTACTTCTCGAAGGCCTCGATTGCGGCGGAGCGGTCGAGTCCGACCAGGTTGCGCACGAAGAGGCCGAGGCCGCCGCCCTGTTCGGTGGCCCAGGCGATGTCGACGTGCTGGCCACCGGACGCGAGGAGCATCTGCTCCAGCGCCGTCAGGTCATCGGAAGTGAGCTGCTTGTTGCGGCGAAGGCGCTGAAGGGCGAGGTTGTCAAGGTGCTCGCGCAGGTAGGCCTCCGCTTTGGCGCTGAAGCGTTCGAAGTTGGTGCCGGGCGTGACTCTGCGCAGGACGACCTCGATGCCTTCGCCGAGGATGTCCGCGAAATCGGTGTAGACCGGGTTGCGCTGAGTCTTCTCGATGAAGCGCACCAGGCCGCGCAACTCGCGGCGGGCCTCCTCGAGCATGGGGAGGGTGACGTCTATCAACCACTCGTCACCGGCGACCGACTCCAACAGCACCGCCTGCTCGGCGACACTCGGGATGGCCGTCTTCCCCAGAAGCGCCGCGGCGATCTGCTGCACGATCTCGCGCAGTCGTTCGGCGAGGACGGCGTCGCCGTCGAGCTGAGCGAGCTGGCGACGCAGGACCAGCAGGTCGAAGCGCTTGGCATCCTCTTCCTCGTCACGAACCGATGACGGCAATCCGGCGACCGCGAGCAGCGACTCGGAGTCCTCTGCCGCGATCTTGTGGCTCTCCTGTCGTTCCCGTGGGTCATCAGGGTGCGCCGCGGCCGGGTAGGGGTGGGCAGTAGCCGCCGAGGTTGAGCATCGCGAGGGCGATCATGGCTTCGGGGGACTTGAATCCGAAGGCCATGC